>DJTQ01000409.1 GCA_002439285.1 Paenibacillaceae bacterium UBA6304 | reverse complement strand
TTCTGAAGGATATGGAAGAGCCCCGATAACGGCAGTTTCTCCTGTACGCGGCACATGCAATTGCACGCAATCGGATGTCGGCAGCCCAATCAAGGAGATTCCGCGGCGGGATACGAGCGGAGCCACGGCTGATACCCGCTCCGGCTGGTCATGATTGCCCGAGATTACTACAAGCTGCCGTCCGTTCTCGGTCAGCCTCGCGGCTGCCTCATAGAATAAAGTCTCCGCCGCAGCCGGCGGGTTGACACTATCGTAGACATCGCCGGCCATCAAGATCGCATCCGCCTGCTGTTCCTCAGCCATCAGAACAAGCTCTTCCAAAAATTTTTCCTGCTCCTGCAACCGGCTCCTTCCCTCTAGTGTCCGGCCTAAGTGCCAATCCCCCGTATGCAATATCCGCATTGCTCTTCCCCCATTCTAAACCATCCTGTCTTGCGTTCTGTTGCTTCAGAGCTTGACGGCTTCGCCGCTATCGAAGAAATACAACCATTTCTCATCCACGGGAACGCCGGTAATTTGCTTCACCGCGGAAGCATAAAGCTCCAGTTGGAACCTGTATCCCTCCGCTAATGCATTAACACCGCCGCGATGGGCCAGTACCTTATCGCTTTTGTAATCCAACAAAATCTGTTTGCCGTCCACAAAGAACAGGCAATCGACGATCCCTTGAATGAGTACGGTCTCCTGATCAAGAATTCGTGCGATTTTAATCCCAGATTCCGCTTGTTCGGCAAGTTGTCCATCTACCGGCGGAGCAAGACGCGGATAAGCATCGGCCGCCGATAACCCATAGCTGAACGGCATCTCCCGCCGGACCCAATCCGCTCTCCGGAGCATCTGACCCAGCGGGCTGCTTAAGAAATCACCAATTCTCGGTACATCCATTTCCGCGGTTTGTTCCATCGTCATAATCTGACGCTCCACCAATACGGCCAACGTCTCGCGGACCGTACCTTCGCCGGCCTCCTTGTCCAAAGACAGATGTTGCATCACCGTATGATAAGCGGTTCCCCGTTCGGTAGGAGTCATCCGCGCCTGTTCCATAAACCGGGGCCGGCGGAGATGTAGCTTGAAGTCAATCTGTTCAGGTGCCTGCTCCGATTCCCTGCGTAGCTCGGCTTCCGCAAACACATCCATCGGCGGCGTCTCCTGATCCGCTAGCAGCTCTTTCATTTCCGTTACGGAAGTCTTAGCCGAAATCCGGGTGGACAGCTCATAAGGATAAGACCAGCCGAGCTTGAGATCGACCTCCCGGCCGGTTCCGGTATCCAACGGTTCCTTTACGCCCACAGGTCCCCCCGATATTAGCGCCTGGATCTGGGCGGGCTCCGGTCCATCATCATGATTTAAGCCGGAAATCGGACCCTCGGTTTCTTTGGCCGCCGCCGCTCCGATTGCCGCAGACAACGCAATCTCTTGGGCGGGCACGAAGCCGATGATCCAATCCGAAGCGCTGTCTGCGAAAAGCACGGTGGAGGACTCCGTCAATCCCGCAAACCGCCGCAACTCAGCCGCAGCCGGATGCCGGATGAGAGACGGCCCGATCCAATCCAAATAAGATCTTCCCCGGGCGAGCAAATAATCGGGCAATTTTTCGTCCCGAATCTCCAGCGCACCGCTCCAATTCTCAATCGTTCCCGCCAGATCTTTAACCGAAGAGATCAGGATCAGCTTGTCTTTCGGACGGGTCAGCGCCACATAAAGCACGCGCATTTCCTCCGCAAGCAGCTCCATTTGCGCCCGCCGGCGGATCGCCAGGTTAGGAAGCGTCGGGTAGCTTACTCGCAATTCCCCGTCCACGAATTTCGGACCAAAGCCCATCTCTTTATGCATCAGGAAATTGGCGTTCAAATCCTGCCGATTGAACATCTTCGACAGCCCGGCAACAAATACGACGGGAAACTCCAGCCCTTTACTTTTATGGATGGTCATGATCTGAACCGCATCCTCCTGCCCGCCGGCGGAAGCCGCCGCGCCGAGATCGCCACCGTTCTCACGCAGCCGGTTCACGTAACGCAGAAAACGGAACAGCCCCCTGGATGAGGTCGTCAGTTCATATTGTCTCGCCCGGTCATGCAGGGCTCTTAAATTCCCTTGGCGTAAGGCGCCTCCCGGCAATCCGCCGACCCAATCCATATAACCGGTATCGCGGTAAATCCCCCAGATCAGCCTGCTCAGCTCCCCTTCTCTCGCCAAGTTGCGCCACATCTCAAGTTGGTGCAAGAAAGCCTGCAATTTCGAAGCAAGCAAGGGTGAAATTACAACAGCATCCTCCTCGGATTGATTTTCCCCCGTCCCTTCGCCGGATTTACCCGCTACTTCAGCACCTTCCTGCGCCTGTGCAGCGGCGACCAATGCTTCGAAATAACTGCCCGAACCAGCAGCTAGCCGGATTTCCGCCAACTCTTCCTCCGACAGCCCGTAAATGGGCGATCGCAGCACGGCGGCTAACGGGATGTCCTGCAGCGGATTGTCGATGATTTGCAGCAGCGATAACATCGTTTCCACTTCCGAAGCTTGAAAATATCCCTGGCTAAGCTCCCCGTAAGCGGGAAACCCCTCTGCACGCAGCTCTTCGATCATAATCGGCGCCCAAGACAAAGTAGAGCGAAGCAATATCACCATGTCCCGGTATTCCACCGGCCGCAGATCTTTTAATTGCTTATCATAAATTCGCAGAGGCGGCCCGCCGCTCTCTCCCGTCAGCTCACGAATACGTGCGGCAATAGCCCGGGCTTCCAGCCGGACTGCCTCGAGTTCGGCCGCACCCTCTTCCTCAGTCTCCGTTTCCGCGGGATTTCCATCCGCCGCCACGACATCTCCACCGCCGGAGACTTGCTTCTCCGAGCTCCGGTCCACCAGCAGCAATTCGGGACGATAGTCATTTCCTTCGGCCGACTCCGGGAAGCCCTCGCCATAGACCAGCTCCGCCCTGGCATCATAGGAAATCTCCGCTACGCCCTCGTTCATGATCTGGCGGAACAGCAGATTAACCGCTTCAACCACCTCCCGGCGGCTGCGGAAGTTTCGGGCCAAATCGATCCGTAATCCCCCACCGTCCAAACTATCCCCGTAGCGCCGGTATTTCTCCAAGAACAATCCGGGCTCTGCCAGCCGGAAACGGTAGATACTCTGCTTCACGTCGCCGACCATAAACCGGTTTCCCGGCTCCTGCCGGGAGATGAGACGAACGATATCTTCCTGCACGGTATTCGTATCCTGATACTCGTCGAGCAGGACTTCATCATACTGCACCTGGTATTCCCGGGCCGCATCCGAAGGGAGCGTCAATTCCGGAGTAGAAGTCGGGTGGCGCAATATCTGCAGGCAATAATGCTCCAAATCGGAAAAATCGAGCCAACCTTTAGCTGTCTTTTCCCTTCTATACCGCTCCCCAAATTCGATGACCAGCTCGGCTAGCCCCTCCATCAACGGTGCAGCCGAATGAAGCTCGTTCAGGAATGCCTCCGCCGGGCGGCCGAATAACTGGTTGCGCAGATCGGTGACCATCTTCTTCGCTTCTTCGCGCAACCCCTTTACCCGTTCTTGTACTTGCGGATCGGTCTGGTCTTTTTTGCACGGCTTTAATTTGCCGAAACCGGCGGCTTGGAATTCCCCGTAAAGCCCGGACCAAGGTCCTTCCTCCACCGCAGACCGCAAACCCATAACCATCCCCAGGTCTTCTTCTAACGTCAAGGCATAAGGCTCAGGCCCGCCTGGAGAAAGTGCCAGCATTTTTGCCTGGCGGAGCAATTCCGCAGCCCCATCCAGTGTAATCGAAGTATCAGTTAATAGGCTCCCCACCCAGGGACTTGCCTCAAGTGCCGCCGAATCCGGTGCGTGAAACGAAGACGCTGCCTGCCGCAACCAATGCTCAGGCCAGGAATGGCTTCGCGAGAAATCGTACAATTTCTGCACCAGCGAGAACACCGCGTCATCGCTCCGTTCGCCGCTGAACCAGTCAACCAGCGCCAAGAAAGTGCTGCCTTCCTGTTCGGAGGCGTATTTTTCTTCAAAAAGATCCTCGAGCACCTCCTGACGGAGCAATGCCGTCTCGCTTTCGGACGCGATTCGAAATCCGGGATCGAGCGGAATCAATGTATAATACCGCTGGATGACCTCCATGCAAAAAGAGTGCAGCGTCGTAATCGACGCGCGGCCGAGCATGGCGAGCTGCCGCGTGAGATGCTCGCTGCCCGGATCCCGGTCCAACTCTTTCTCCAGCGCTTCGCGAATTCGTTGTCTCATTTCCGAGGCAGCCGCTTTAGTAAAAGTAGCGACAAGCAGGCGATCCACGCTGAGCGGATGATCCGCGGCCGATAGCTTACGGATGATCCGTTCAACCAGCACCGCGGTTTTGCCGGAACCGGCTGCTGCAGCTACAAGGATGTCTCCGCCGGACAACGAAATCGCCTTCCACTGATCATCGCTCCAATAGCTGCCGGGCGGTTTGGGTATACTCAACATGGCTTCTCATCCTTCTTTCCATCCGGCGCCTCCAACAGTTCCCACAGCTGGTCCTTTCCGGGTTTGTTCAAGTTATGATAATCACTTCCGTCCATCGACTCTTCGAACCGGCAGACCGACTTGAACGCACAATGCGTGCAGGCCGTCTCGGTTCCGAGGCGGTAAGGCGCTATTTCCACATCGCCATCGGTGATCCTTGTGCCGATGTCCACGATCGTGCGGCGTACCGAACCCAGCAGCGTCTGCCACTGATCCGGTGTTGCGACGGAAGCGCTGCTGTAAAAGCCGCCGTCCGCTTTAACCGCCACCGGTAAAATTTCGGAATGTCCTTTTTCCAGTGCCCCGTCCATTTGGGCGATCACGTCTCTGTCAGCCAGCAGCAAGCCCTTCATTTTGAACCGCTTCAGCAGCTCGGTCCGGGCATCTTCGGCACTAAGTCCGTTGCTGCTTTGGAGCAGGGGATTATGCACATGAAAATATAGCGTCCCCGCAGGTAGAGCGGGTTGTCCGAGCCACGTCTCCGCCGAGCGCAGCAAAACGTCCAGATAGGTCAGCATTTGAAGCGATAATCCATAGTACACTTCGTGCAGCTTCAAATCGGTCTGGCTCGATTTATAATCAATCACGCGCAACAGAACACCGTCTTCGCCTTCGGCCATGTCGACCCGGTCAATCCGCCCTACGATTTCCATCACGCAGCCATTCGGAAGCTCAAACGT
>DJTQ01000267.1 GCA_002439285.1 Paenibacillaceae bacterium UBA6304 | reverse complement strand
CGAAATCGACCGGAGCGAAATAGAATTTACGGCGGACTATTTTTTCCAACTCGGCACCGAAGCCACAGTCATCGAACCGCAAGAGATTTTCGAAATGATTAAGCGGAAAGCGCAAGAATTGGTTGAACATTATAGTAAATAAAAAAAGGGCAAGACCGATTGTGTATCCGGTCTTGCCCTGTCAATTAGCTTAGGAGAACTCCTGGCCGCCAAGAAAAGCCGCGCGGAGTTAAAAATCAAAAATTAACGAGAGATTACGTGAATTGGATGACCTTCCACCAATTCAGCGGTTTCCATTACGATTTCGCCCAATGTTGGATGAGCGTGGATCGTAAGCGAGATATCTTCAAGCGTTGCACCCATTTCGATTGCGAGGCCAAGCTCGGCGATCAGGTTGGAAGCTTCGATGCCGACGATTTGCGCGCCAAGCACCAAATTGTTCTCTTCGTTGGCAACGATCTTGATGAAGCCGTCAGGCTGATTCAGCGAAGTTGCACGGCCATTGCCCGCGAACGGGAATTTGCCGGCTTTGACTTTGTAGCCTTTTTCCTTCGCTTCTTTCTCGGTGTAGCCTACGCTGGAGCACTCAGGATCTGTGAAGACAACAGCAGGGATCGCTTTGTAATCCACGACGGATGGAAGTCCGGAGATAACTTCGGCGGCCACTTTACCTTCATAAGAAGCTTTGTGAGCCAATGCAGGTCCAGCAACGATGTCGCCGATAGCGAACACATTAGGATTGCTGGTACGGCCTTGATGGTCAACTTTGACCATTCCGCGTTCTGTCAACTCGATACCGGCCAAGTCCAGACCGAGATCACCATCGGTGTTCGGACGACGACCAACCGTTACGAGCAGGTAATCCGCTGTAACTTCTTTATTCTCACCGTTTACGGAGTATTTCACAGTTACGTTCTTGTCGGTTTGCTCAGAACTTTCCGCTTTTGCGTTGGTAATGATTTCGATACCCGTTTTTTCCATGCTCTTGGTTACAAGACGGGTCATATCTTTATCAAAACCGGCAAGTACGGAATCCATGCCTTCGATAATCGTCACTTTCGTTCCGAATTTCGAGAACATTTGTCCGAGCTCGGCACCGATGTAGCCACCGCCGATAACGATCATGCTGCTAGGAATTTCAGGCAGCTCCAACGCTTCGGTCGAGGATAAGATGCGTCCGCCGAACGGGAAAGGTTTCAGTTCGATCGGACGGGATCCGGTCGCCAGAATGCAATGCTTGAAACGGTAACGCGGCGATTCATGGTCATTGAAGGCACGAGCTTCGTTTTCGTTGATGAACATTACTTCACCATTGAATACTTCCACTTTGTTGCCTTTCAGCAAGCCGGATACGCCTTGAGTCATTTTTTTAACGACTCCGCTTTTGAACTCTTGAGTTTTCGTGAAATCCACTTTGACGTTCTCAGCGGTAATCCCGAAGGCTGCACCATGTTGAGCGGACTCATATTGGTGAGCAGCGGAGATCAAAGCTTTGGACGGAATGCAACCACGGTTCAAGCACACGCCGCCGAGTTCCGATTTGTCCACGATAATTACTTTTTGGCCCAGTTGGGCGGCACGAATGGCCGCCACATATCCGCCGGGACCGGCACCTACAACCAATGTATCAATATCCAGAGAAGCGTCTCCTACTACCATGTTGTTACACCTCCATAACGAGCAGCTCAGGGTTAGCGAGCAGCTGTTTGATATAGTTCATGAAGTTTTGAGCTGTTGCGCCGTCGATGAGACGGTGGTCGAAGCTGAGCGACAGAGCCATGACTGGAGCAACCACGATTTCGCCGTTTTTCACGACAGCTTTTTCGCTGATGCGGCCAGTACCCAGGATCGCAACTTCAGGGTAGTTAATGATTGGAGTAAAGAACATACCGCCGGCGGAGCCGATGTTCGAAATCGAAATCGTGCTGCCTTTCATTTCGTTGGCGGACAATTTACCGTCACGACCGCGTACGGCGAGATCCTTGATCGCTTCCGCAATCATCCAGATGCTCTTACGATCAGCGTCCTTGATCACAGGAACGATCAAACCGTTGTCGGTATCTGTAGCAATCCCGATATCATAATGTTTCTTGTATACAATTTCATTGTTCACTTCATCAATAGAAGCGTTAAGCGCCGGGAATTGACGGGATGCGGCAACCAGAGCCTTCACGATGAATGGCAGGTAAGTTACCTTGATGCCCTTCTTCTCAGCGATCGGTTTCATACGGGTACGGAAAGCAACCAATTCTGTAACGTCCACTTCGTCCATGATCGTTACGTGAGGTGCAGTGTAAGCCGATTTCACCATTGCATTGGAGATCGCTTTACGGATACCCTTGAACGGTACGCGCTCTTCTTCAGCTGAGACTGGAACAGCCTTTGCTGCCGATGCGGAAGCTGCAGGAGCAGCAGCCGTTTCTTTCGCAGGTGCGGAAGCAGCGGAAGAAGCTGCAGGTGCGGCTACAGAACCGCCCTTCTTGAAGGCTTCTACGTCTTCACGGCTAATTTTACCCGCTTTGCCTGTGCCGGTAACCAGCGCCAGATCTACGCCTTGTTCACGGGCAAATTTGCGTACGCTAGGCGTTGCAAGAACTTCTTTGTTTGGAACACCCGGAATACTTGCGTTTGTTGTATTAGCTCCACCTTGAGCTGCGTCGGCTTCTTGCTTAGAAGCTTGTTCCGGAGCGGATTCTTGCTCAGGTACATCGCCTTCCGCATCGATCACGGCAACGACGTCGCCTACACGGAATATAGCGCCGTCCTTACCGAACACTTCAAGCACGGTACCATTGACAGGACAAGGAACTTCAACGACCGCCTTGTCGTTTTGCACTTCCATGATGATATCTTCGTCCGTCACTTTATCGCCTGGCTTGATATGCATCTTGATGATTTCACCTTCATGCAAACCTTCGCCCAGCTCTGGGAAGCGGTATTGGAATTTATTCGAACCGGCGGCTGCGACAGGCGCTGGAGCTGCTGCTGCAGGCGCTGCAGGGGCCGAAGCCGGCTCACTTGCAGGTTCATGAGATTCTTGCTCAGGCAAATCGCCTTCCGCATCAATCACGGCTACAACCTGGCCTACGCGGAATACGGCGCCGTCGGTGCCGAATACTTCGAGCACCGTACCATTTACCGGACAAGGTACTTCTACGACTGCCTTGTCGTTCTGTACCTCCATCACGATATCTTCGTCTGTAACTTTGTCGCCGGCTTTGATATGCATTTTAATAATTTCGCCTTCATGCAAACCTTCGCCCAGCTCTGGGAAGCGATATTCAAATTTTGCCACCTGGAAGACCTCCTGTATTCAATATGTTTAAGAGTCAATTAAAATTCGAGCACTTTATTTACGCCGTCAATGATACGGGCAGGTGTTGGCAGCCATTGATCTTCGATTTGCGCAAACGGATAAATGGTATCCGGAGGCGTAATGCGGAGTACAGGAGCTTCCAAATGAAGAATTGCCTTTTCATTGATTTGAGCGATGATTTCAGCAGCCATACCGGCGGATTTTTGCGCTTCTTGCACAACAATCGCACGATTAGTTTTCTTAACGGAAGCAATAATTGTATCGATATCAAGCGGCACCAGGGTACGCAGGTCGATAACTTCAGCTTTGATGCCTTTGGTTTTCTCAAGTTCTTCAGCTGCTTTAACTGCAGTATGAACCATCATGCCGTAAGCGATGATCGTTACGTCGGAACCTTCGCGAACCACATTCGCTTTACCAAGCTCAACAGTATACTCACCTTCCGGTACTTCCGCACGGAAAGCATGGTACAGGTTAAGGTGCTCCATGAAGAATACCGGATCATTGTCGCGGATCGCGGAGATCATGAGGCCTTTGGCATCATAAGGATTTGAAGGGATTACCAGTTTAATACCCGGAGTTTGCGCAATCAAACCTTCCAGGGCGTCTGTATGCAACTCAGCTGCTTTTACGCCGCCGCCGTATGGAGTACGGAATACGATCGGAGCATTGTAACGGCCGCCGGAACGAAAACGCATGCGTGCAGCTTGAACCAGGATTTGGTCAAGTGCTTCAAAGATGAAACCAACAAACTGAATTTCGGCAACAGGACGGAATCCTTGAATCCCGAGACCTACAGCCATACCGCCGATGGCGGATTCAGCAAGCGGCGTATCGAATACGCGCTCTTCGCCGAATTCTTTTTGCAAACCTTCTGTTACGCGGAATACACCGCCGACATTACCTACGTCTTCCCCGAAAAGCAGGACGTTTGGATCCCGATTCAACTCTACGCGCATACCATCGCGGATTGCTTCTTTCATATTCATTTGTGCCATTGCTTCATATCCTCCTCATTAGAACTAGAACTAACTTCTTCAAGGCTTATTTAAAATCGGCTTTTTGTTCTTCCAGATGTTTAGGCGTTTGCTCGAACATGCTGTCAATCAGGCCGGGAATCGTCATTTTCTCGGTTTGTTCAGCCTTCTTGATTTGTTCGTTAACTTTCGCCTTGGCTTCTTCTTTAACACGAGCCGTTTCTTCGTCGTTCCAAAGGCCTTTCTTCTCCAGATACTTGGCAAGACGGGCAATCGGATCTTTCTCGCTCCATTGTCCTTCTTCTTCTTTCGTCCGGTATTTGCTTGTATCATCGGAAAGGGAATGCGGACGGAAACGGTAAGTGACAGCTTCGATCAAAGTTGCGCCTTCGCCGTTACGTGCACGCTCAGCCGCTTCTTGAACCGCGCTGATGACTGCGAACACGTCCATACCGTCGATCTTCACGCCGCGGATCCCGGCAGCTACCGCTTTGTGAGCGATGGAAAGAGCAGCCGTCTGTTTGGCGAAAGGAGTTGTGATGGCATAGCCGTTGTTTTGCACAAAGAAAATAACCGGAAGTTTGAATACTCCAGCGTAGTTCAGTGCTTCGTAGAAGTCGCCTTCGGACGAACCGCCGTCACCGGTGTAAGTAATGGCAACTTGTTTTTGTTTCTTCAGTTTGTAACCCATGGCGATCCCCATGGCATGAAGAACTTGAGCGCCGATAATAATTTGAGGCATAAGTACGTTAACGCCTTCCGGAATTTGGCCGCCGTGTTGATGACCGCGGGAATACAGGAATGCTTGATAAAGCGGAAGACCATGCCATACGAGCTGCGGCATATCGCGGTAACCCGGGCAAACGAAGTCATTCTTGTCCAGTGCAAATTCACTGCCTACCATTGTAGCTTCTTGTCCGGATACCGGAGCATAGAAACCGAGACGACCTTGACGTCCCAGGTTAATGGCACGCTCATCCCATGTACGGGTAAATACCATACGGTACATTAGTTCTTTCAATTGATCATCTGTCAGGTTCGGGACTTTATCTTTGTTTACAATTTCACCATCCGGCGAAAGGACGGACAAAGCCACGACTTCCTCCGTATATACTTCATAAGGAATCTTGCTCATTTTCTTCACCTCGACAAAATATTTGATTATCATGTTCCGCTGTTATAGAATTATTATACAACTGTTGTAGTCGTTAAGTCAAAGGAATTGCTCTAAAATGACTTATTTTTTTATTTTTGTTTGTATAACAGCAGTAACACAATTATGTAACACAAATGACTTCCTGGAAGTGTATGCGTTTACCGCTTCCATGGTTATCTTAACTTAATGAGAGTTTAAAAGCAAAAACCAGATGACAAGGGGCGTGCCAAAATATGACGGATTCCAGGTATTTAAAACGAACGATTGTTAGAGAAGAAATACACTGCAACAGCTTAGGAGAAAAACGGAAACTTCGCATCTATCTCCCTCCCGGCTACAATGAAATTTTATCTTATCCTGTCGTTTATTGTCAGGACGGGGAAGAGTTTTTTAATTTCGGCCGTATCGCCACTCATGCAAACCGGCTGATATTAGATGAAGGAAT
>DJTQ01000244.1 GCA_002439285.1 Paenibacillaceae bacterium UBA6304 | reverse complement strand
AGTCAGGGGAAAGCATCCAATCCCAGGTCAATCCGGCCACGACGATCGGCACGACCCAGGGAACAATGACGAGTGCACGAAAAATCGTTCTTCCCCGGACATTCTGATTCAGCGCGACAGCGGAGACGAGGCCGAGCAGATACTCCCCTGCCACCGATAGAACCGTCCAGATCACCGTGTTGCGCAAGGCCCCCCAAAAGTATTCATTAGCAAACACTTCTTTGTAATTATCCAGTCCCGCAAAACCACTAATCGCTTTGTTGAGCATGTTCTTGAAATGAAAGCTGTCCCAAATCACGCTGATTAACGGATAGGCGTTCATCAAGATGAAGAACAGCAAGGCCGGAAGCACGTACCAGTACGCCACTCGCCGGAATTTTCTTTCTCTGAGACTCACAGTCGATTTTCTCATTGTCCTCACCACGTTTTTTAAGATAGAAAAACAAGCATAGACTCAGTAGAAGCCATCCGTTCCATGCTTGTTTTTCTTTTGTTACAAACTATTAGGTTCTTCTGAACCGGGATCTTCCCGTTATTCCGCGCTCAGTTCTCCGGTCTTCTTCAGGCTGTCATTGATCGCTTGGGATAACCAGGCCGCTACCTCTTCGGGCTTGTCGCTTTTCAACATCGCCTTGGCCAGCGCATCCTCCATTGCCGTCGTGATACCGCCCAGCGAAACGGCCGGGAATACGACGCCCGAGTCGGCCAGAGCCATGAAGTCACTACCCCAAGGGCTGTCGCTGACTACATCCGAGCGAGGCGCTTCATTCAGATTCACCGCACTTTGATATTCTGCGCCGAGCAGGAATTTGGCAAATTCCCAGGTTGCATCCGCATGATCGCTTTTGTACAAGAACAATGGGGCGACTTCCATGAAAGTGGCCGGTGTCGTCTTATACATCGGAGCGGCGATTTTAACGTCGGCCATTTCTTCCGGTGAAGACTTCCCATACGTTTCTATCCAGGATCCATCGACTACCATCGCATATTGGCCGAGCGCAAAGTTCTGGTCCTCTTCTTCCCAGCCCCAGGTCTTGGCATCCGCCTTTATCGTTTTCGTGCTGAGCAGATCCTTGTAAAATTTGAACACTTCTGCGGCTTTGGCGAGCTGGTCCGGTTGGTCCTGCCAAGTGTTCTTATATTTGCCGTCGCTCATTTGTTCCGCGATGACCACATCATTTTGGGCCAGGTACATGATCAATTCCTGTGGGGAACGCACGCCTGCACCAGCGATACCAAAGGCTTCCTTGCCTGTCTTCTCTTTCACTACCGGTCCCATGGCCAGTAATTCGTCCCAAGTGGCAGGTGGAGTATCATAGCCCGCTTCTTTCAATATATTCTCGTGGTACAGCAGGGCGCGAATGCCCAAATAGTTCGGCAGCGCTTTCAGTTTGCCGTCAACCGTATAGGACTGGATCACGTTTTCATAGAAAGCATCTTTCTCGTCCCAACTGTTAAAATAGTCGGTTACATCGAGCAGGGCGTCGAACTGATTAAATTCGCCGAACCATTCGCTTAGTCCCCAGCTGAGATCCGGAGCGTCGCCTGCGTTAAATGCGGCTACGAGCTTGTCGTGCATGACATCGTAGGAAATGACCTGTAGATTAATGTCGATGTCCTCCCGGCTCGCATCAAACTTCGCCACCATCTCCTTGATTTTCTTACCTTCCTCCGAACTCGGATCGAGTGCGGACCAGAAATCAAGAGTAACGGTCGCCTTGTCGGACTTTCCGGTATTCGCATCGCCTGCTTTATTTCCAGAATCGGTGGAGGCATTCCCGCTTTTGCCGCCGCAACCTGCAAGAAGCCCAAACACAAGCACCGTAGACAGAATAAAGGCCAATCTTGCTTTCTTTTTCAAAACGATCCCCTCGCTTCATGATTTTAATGTGTATAAATAAATTGTACAGATGAATGTCGGATAAGGGGATGTGGCAGAATTCAGTTCAATGTGGAAGATATTAAGATGAGATTCTTCTGTAATCGGTCGGCTTCATACCGGTATGCTTGCGAAACACCTGGCTAAAATAACGCTGGTCCGTATAACCGACCATTTCCGCAATCTCGTAAGCCCTAAGCTCGCTATTCTTAAGCAACCGCTTGGCCTCCTCCATCCGCACCTGGGTTAAATACTCTCCGTAGCTGTCTCCCGTCTCGCTTTTGAACAAGGAACAGAAGTAATTTTTGTTAATATAAAAGCGTCTGGAAACCTCCTCCAGCGTCACGGTTCGGTAATTCTCCCGGGTATATTGAATGATGGCTCCGATCAATTGTTTCCCGCTCTTCGTTTTGAGATCGGAAGCATACTTGCGGACCATCTGTCCGATCAAATCCTCAAGCTGCTGTCTTATCAGTGGCACCTTCAGCTCAGAGATGCTGTTCTTGAGTTTTTCCAGCGCGGTATGCATATCCTTGTCCTCTTTCGAAGCCTGCTCTATCGTCTTCACAAGCCCGCCTAATCCCTGCTTCAGCTCCAAACCGCTCATTTCCATCAGCTTCTCATCACACAGAAGCTGCTCGAGTTTCCCGCACAGGGCTTCACTCTCCCTTAGTGAGCCTGTATTTACGAGCAACTCCAGCATGTCCGCGAACTCCTGCCATTCGGATAAAGACGCTCCCGGTCGCGGTGCAGCCGACGGTTCGTCATTCACGCTCTTATAACCGGCAACCCCGTTTACACCAAGTTTCAGTGATTCAACGGCTTGGACCGCTTCATGATAAGCGGCACGAATTTGTTCCAGACGCGACTTTCTTTGACTAATCCCCAGCTTGGCCGAAATCTGTACGGTTTGCGGCAACTGCGTGCTTAGTCTGCCCATCATCTCTTTGACTCTAGTTCCCTGATCGCGGGAGGCAGGCACCAGAACGAGGAACTCATTGCTTCTTTGTAAATTGCGAAAGGTCACCCCTTGCATTTGCCATTGCAACAAGCATTCAGAGAGCACATTGCGAATCGCATAATAAAGTGCGCCGCGATCCCGTTCATATCTATGTTTCAAGTGTTCATCCAGATCCGTCATTCTTGCAATGACGACATAGTATCCCTGTTCGGGCAATTGCAGCAGCACCTGCTCCGCACGGATGATCATTTCATTCTCTTCTTGCAGGGAACCGTCGATGATTTCCGACATCAACTGATCCTGCATTAACTCGATGCCGGTTTGCAGCACGGCCTTCTCATTGATTTCTTCTTTCAATGCCCTTGATTCCTGATGAATCCGCTCCACGACCTTGCCCAGGATGGACAATAGTTCGGCCTGCTGGACAGGCTTTAACAAATAATCAAATGCCCCTTGCTTGAAAGCAGGACGGATATATTCAAAATCTCCGTAACCGCTCAGGACAATGATCTTGGCCGGAATTCCGGAGGTTTGCAGCCATTCCATGTATCCGAGACCGTCAACCAGCGGCATTTTGATGTCCGTAATGATGAGATGCGGCTTACTGTTTACGGTAATCCGCTTCGCTTCCTCCCCGTTATACGCATGTCCGGCTATCTGCCACCCCAACTCTTCCCAAGGGATAATTTGCTGCAATTGTTCATGGACGGAATGCTCGTCGTCAATGATCAGCACTTTCATGAGATCGCTTCCTTTTCTTCAGAATCAGCTTTTAATGGCAATTCCAACATAATGCAGGTTCCTTTTCCTTTCTTACTGTATACCTTCAGACCGTACGGTTCTCCGCAGATCAATCTGATTCTCGTGTGGACATTGAGCATACCGATCGATTCGTCTCCAGGTGCGTTCAAGCCGTAATCCTCGGAAAGAGACCGCTGCAGCTTCTCTAATGGCTCCCCATCCAATCCGACGCCATTATCCAATACGCTGATATACAGTCTTTGCTGCTCTTCATGAATTCCCGCATGGATTTTAAGCAGCTTCTTTCCCTGAAGCTTAGGTATGAGCCCGTGCTCCACCGCATTCTCGACCAAAGGCTGCAAAATCAATTTAGGAATAGATAAATCGCGGATATCCGGCTCGATTTGAAATCGCACCCGAATTCCTTCGGGATAACGTTTATTGATAATCACCAAATAGTTGCGGATATGCATGATTTCGTCTTTTACCTGAACCCATTCATTGCGGATGTGCATATTGTAACGGTACATATTGCTCAAGCTTTGACAGATCAGCTTCAAGTCCGGAACGTCATTAACTTGGGCTATATTGGACATCGTCTGCAGCGTATTGAACAGAAAATGCGGCGAGATTTGAGCCTGCAGCGCCTTAATCTGGCTCTCCTGATTCGTCAACTGGAGCTTCAACTCGTGGTCGATCAACTGCTGAATCGTTTGCGCCATTTTGTTAAACTGGTTGCCTAAATAGCCGATCTCATCGTTGGTGCTGACTTGAACCCTGGCCGAGTAGTCTCCCCTCTGAAGCAATCCCATTTTTCGGTACATTTTCACGATGGGTTTGGTAATGCCATAGCTTAGCGTGTATGAGAAGACTAAGGCCAGCACCGCGGACAATGCAATCACAATCATAATCCAATGCCGTACAACCGAAACCTTGGGATCCATATAAAAAATATAGTACAGCAACCAGTTCCCCTTCCCAGCTTCCGTATCGATCACAAACGGTTTCCCGGGCAACTCTTCAGGCCGAAAATTTCCTTCGCCCATTTCACGATGGGTATGATAAGCAATCTTCCCCAACTTGTCCGTCATAATGACGCTTCCGTTATAGAAGCTGTTGTATTTTTCCACGAGCCTGCGGAAATAGGATTCCTTCATATCGATGACCAATAGCCCCGTAGGTTCCCCAAGTGATCGAACCGGATATACGTATTGGATGATCGGTTCCCCATACAGACTATCGTAATTAAACAGCAAAATGGGTTGATGATTGGCATGCCTGGATGCAAACAATAACTCTTGAATGTCCGTCTCCTTAATTCGCGGGTACATGCTCGGAAAGAAATCACCTACCGTCTCCTCCTCCGCGTTAATAAGGTACATCCCGACGATATCCTTCACTCTCGAGTTGTTATACACGCTCAGAAAAAATTCGCGAATATCGCGCATAGTATCGTAAGTTCGGCTCTCATTGGGTAGATACGACGTATGGTAAGTCAGGCTCTTAATCAAGTCGGGGTTCGAATAAATTTGGTAAGCGGTTTCATTAAGCGCCTGAATATAATCATCGATGGCCCCCTTCATATCCTGTTCTGTTCTTGTCTTCGCAAATTGCAGGTCCTCCTTGAGATCATTCGAGATTTGGTACCCTATAATACTAGAAGCAATCCCCAGTGGCAGCAGGGTAACTAAAATCATGGCGGTAAAGATCTTCGACCGAATTCCTTTCATTCTCATCATGTTCACACCTATCCTGTTAGTCATTGGGCGGAAAAGCTCACCAAGTTATCATACATCCCCTTCCTTGCTTATTAACTTATCATAACATTTAGGATTCATGCCGAACCTTCTCTGCTTTCTTTGCGTATTGAGTTATGGAGGGAGATGGTGTGTTGAAGAAATACATCCCAATAGCCGTACTGGTGATCGGCGGGCTTATTCTTAGCGGAATATTCGTCCCTGCCCCGACAAAAAAGGTCGATATTTCCACCACAGCTTTCATGTATACCGCCGACGAGAAGATCGGTAAGCCGGTCGCAACGGAACTACGCGGAAATTTTAATAAAGAGGATACTTTTCAAGGAGTTCTGAATATCGAAGCCGCGGAATTTCCTCATGTTATCTTTGTATCCGGGATGGGGCTGGTGTCCTATCAAGAAAAGGAACGAGAATTACTCGGGCCGATTTATTATGATCCGGAGCAAAAGCAATTTGCGATATCGATCGATAATCCGCGTATTTATGAAATGTTGACGGGTGAAAAATACAGCGAACATCCCCTGATCGTTGTTACGTCCGCCAGGGATCTTGAAGAGGCAAAGCGACAGTATGAGGGAATCATTAAGAAGGCTGTAGATAAGCTAGAGGCAAGTGCAGAACCGTAACTACGGATAAGCGATTAGATCAAAATACAAACAAGCGCGGCTCCCGAATCCTCGGAAACCGCGCTAATTGCATTTGCTCGTTAACTATCCTTACGCTTAATACGCAGTCCAACCGGCATCTGCCGTAATCACTGTGCCGTTTACGAAACTTGCGTCCTCGGAAGCCAGGAACAAGGCCACTTTGGCGACTTCTTCAGGCTTGCCGATGCGAGGGTTGATTCCCAAACCGGCCTGTTGTCTGCCGTAACCGAATTGACTGAATCCGTTCATAGAGGACCCGATGTTCGTCTCTACGCCGCCCGGAGCGATCGCATTGCAACGAATACCTTCGGTAGCATACATATAACCTGTGTTTTTGGTGAAACCGACAACCGCGTGCTTCGAAGCGGTATAGGCTGCACCAGCACGCGCACCTTGAAGCCCGCCAGCCGAAGCAACGTTGACGATGACCCCTTTTTTCTTCTCAAGGAAGATAGGTAATACTTTGCGAGTGGAGCGCATCACACTGGTTGTGTTGACAGCAAACACTCTATCCCATTTATCATCATTAATTTCGCCGGCAGGTTCCATACCATCCATAATCCCGGCGTTGTTGACCAGAATATCTACCGTACCGTAATTTTGAACCGTCGTATCGATTAGTTGCTGAATATCTTCTTCTGCAGCAACGTTGGTTTTAATCGCAAATGCCGTGCCGCCCTGGGATTGAATTTCATCCACTGTAGCTTGGGCCCCTTCCAGATTCAAATCCGAAACCGCCACTTTCGCTCCTTCTTTAGCAAAGAGCAGAGCAATTTGTTTTCCCATACCTGATGCTGCACCCGTTACAACCGCTATCTGGTTTTGAAGTTTCATTTTGATAACCTCCTATAATATTCACAAACCATAGGCTAAAATGTGAAAAATGTTATTGTATTATGCATCATCAGTATAGTTAAATGAGAACCGCTCCACAATCATTAATCATTCAAAAAATGTTCATTAATATACATAACTTAGGCATTTGTTCGTTATCTTTTGTTGATTCTGGTAGAAGTCGGCTTCCAGTTAATCATTTTGACCAACTGATCCTGCATATAATCCGGCGAATACTGAAATCCGCCCTCAATCCAGTGGAAGACAAGACCTAATAAAGCATTCATCGAATATATCAACAGGAATTCCCGGTTAATCGAATCGTGGGTATAGTCCAAATCCTCCGAGGCGATCTCCATGAGCGAGCCGAATATTTTCTCCTTGAACGGAAGCAAAACCTCACTTTTAAACAGAGTCGTATACACGGAAGAGTTCCGGTAGAAATGTTCGAATATTTTGATCGAATTTGCCGGCAACTCGTCGATACGAAAAATTTCCACTTCCTCGTACGGTGCACGGAAAGACCGTTTCAATTCATCGATCAATTGTGAAAAAATATCGTCCAGCAGCATTTCCTTGCTTTCATAATGGGCGTAGAACGTCCCCCGGTTATACCCCGCCTTCTCGACGATTTCCTTGACCGATATGGCATGAAAGGCCTTTGCCGACATCAGTTCCAACAAGGCTCGTCTCAGCGCGGCCGTGCTCCGGGAAATGCGTTTATCCACCTTTTCCATGCTCATGGACCTCAACTCCTTTGCATCATACTCGTTAAGTATATACAAAAAACGCGGCCCCCGGAAATTCCGGAGGCCGCGCCGTGTTTAACTTGATAAGAATGCTGATGAAGGGATTCGAACCCCCGACCTACGCATTACGAATGCGTTGCTCTACCAGCTGAGCTACATCAGCAGATTCACCGTTAAAGTGAAACAAAAATTATTATACTCCGTTTCAGGAATATTGCAAGGTCCAATCTCTGGAAAAAGAAAAAACAAGTCACAGCCCAGTTACCACACGGCACCGCACGAAGAACCGTTATAGACCCAGTTTATCCTGCACCGACCGGAGCTTCTGCTCGGACGAGCCCTCTTTGTCCCGGCGGTCATCGATTTTGATCGATGTAGATACCCGTTTGGCATCGGTCTGGAACGGCGCCTCATGAATCGCCCGAATCGCCGTAAATATATCATCCAGCGGGCCCTCAATTATGGTACTCATCGAAGTGAGCGTATATTTAATTCCTTTTTGCTGTTCGAGCACCCGCTGCAGCTCAGCAACATAAGAGCTAAGACTGGTGGAGCCTGTTCCGATGGGGATAACCGTTACTTCCGCAATCGCCATAATGTAGCGCCTCCCTGATCATTTCTAATCGTCTTTCCTTCACTTATTGTAACAAGATTCGCTCCGGAATATCAAACTTTGGAATCGCGCTTTTATTCAAAAAAAATTTCATCCTCGCTGGACCGCGCCATCGTTGCTTTCAGTGTTTTTTTCATAATTTTCAGCACTCAATTTCAAGCTTGTCCCATTTACAAACACAATATATTGGGTTAATGTATTAGCAAGACAACAAAATATAGTGTAAACGGGTGATTCGGCGCTCTAACCGCCGGGTCTTAAAAGGGAAGGCGGTGCAAAACCGCTGCGGTCCCGCCACTGTAATCGGAATGCTTAGGAATTCAATATATGAATTCCAAGCGAATTCGCCGACATTATGCCACTGAGGGAGCTTTAATCTCCCCCGGGAAGGCGCCGGCGCATGTTCCGAAAGCCAGGAGACCTGCCCGTTTGAACGACACCGCGCTAACCTGCGAGGAACAGGGAGGTGTCCGATACAACTCTTCCATAGCTTTGATTCAACTTCTTTGGGTACGCCTTCCTACAGCTATCATTATGGAGACATTCGGGCATTTTCGACCTTGCCGGGTTGGGAATGCTTTTTATATGTAATGATTACCTAGTTATCGGGGAGGAGAACTTTATATGGCATTGTTGAATCGAATGGATGCGGATTTAAAACGGGAACAAATGATGGAAGAGGTTATTCGCCTCGGTGAAGAAATCGTCGAGAGCTCAAATCTGGAGGTCTTGCGCGAGAACGCCAACTTGAACGGGGAAAGCTTCTCCGGCAAAATGAGCAAATTCGGCAGCGAATACGCCAAATGGTATGCCAATCATTTCGTAATGCCGCCGCAGTTGGTCCAGGCGATCAAGGACAATGTCGTATATGTGCATGACCTCGATCAATACGCCATCGGCACAACCAACTGCATTTTCATTCCGTTTGCCAAGCTGCTCCGCGAAGGGTTCAACACGGGCAACGGCAGCGTCCGCCCGCCGAATTCGATCATGACCGCAATGGCGCTGGTCGCGATTATTTTCCAATCCCAGCAAAATTCCCAATACGGCGGCGTCTCGGCCAACATGCTTGACTACGATTTGGCTCCTTATGTAGCGAAATCCTTCGCCAAGTATTTCCGCAAAGGACTGGAGTATTTTGAGGAAGGTGACGGCGAGAACGACTTTGGCGGCGAAATCAACATGAGCCGGAGCGATCTTCAAGCGAAATATCCGAAATCTTTTAAATATGCGATCAAAGAAACCGAAAGTGAAACATTGCAAGGCGCGGAAAGTCTGATTCACAACCTGAATACGATGTCCAGCCGTGCTGGCGGGCAGATTCCGTTCACCAGCATCAACTATGGCACCTGCACGTCGCCGGAAGGCCAACTCGTCATCAGTTCTCTGTTGACGGCCACCATGCGCGGACTCGGTAGCGGGGAAACGCCGATTTTCCCGATTCAGATTTTCAAATGTAAACAAGGCGTCAACCAAAATCCGAACGAGCCGAACTATCATCTCTTTCTGAAGGCGGCGGAATGCTCAGCCAAGCGGCTGTATCCAAACTTCGCCAACCTGGATGCCCCGTTGAATCTCATGCACTACGACCCGGCCGATCCGGATACCGAATTCGCTACGATGGGCTGCCGTACACGGGTGCTGAGCGACCGCTTCGGACGAAATCGTCTGTCCGGGAAAGGCAATCTTTCCTTTAATACGCTAAATCTCGTCAAGCTCGGGCTTGAGCATGGGATTGCGTTGGGACGGCGAAAAGAGGCCGATGAGCGCGGCTTCTACCATGAACTCGACCATTATCTCAACATCGCGCTGGAGGGCCTGCTCCACCGCTTCCAAATCCAGGCCGCGCAGAAAGCGAAAGCTTCCGACTTCATGATGCGCGAAGGTGTTTGGGAAGGCGGCGAGCAATTAGACCCGGAGGAGAACGTCGGCGAATTGCTCAAGCACGGCTCCCTGTCCATCGGATTCATCGGACTGGCCGAATGCATGAAGGCGATGTACGGCAAGCACCATGGCGAAGATGAACAGGTTTACCAAAAGGCTTACGATCTGATCGCTTATATGCGCGACTACTGCGACAGACAAGCCGAACTTCATAACTTGAACATTACGCTGTTCGCCACGCCGGCGGAAGGTCTGTCCGGCAAGTTCACCAAACGGGACCAGGCCTTCTACGGGACCGTTCCCGGAGTCGTCGACCGGGAATATTATACGAATTCCTTCCATATTCCCGTGTACTACAAAATTAGTGCCGCGAAAAAGATTCGGCTGGAAGCCGCTTTCCACGCTCTGTGCAATGCAGGGGCTATCTCCTATATTGAATTGAACGGAAACGCCCGCAGCAACCCGACGGCATTCCTGCAAATCGTTCAATACGCCTTGTCGCAGCAGGTCAGCTATTTCAGCATCAATCATCCGATCGACCGCTGCTCCGCCTGCGGGTTTGAGGGTATCATCGGAGCCTCCTGTCCTTCCTGCCACAGTCACGAGAAGGACGTCTATATCCGCCGGTTACGCCGTGTGACCGGATATCTAACCGGAGACTATCAGACCCGATTCAATGCCGCAAAGCAGGCCGAGGTCCGTGACCGGGTGAAACACGATTCATGAACATATGCGGTTACTACCCCGAATCCATCAATGAAGGCGAAGGCCTTCGCGCCGCCATCTTCATCAGCGGCTGTCGTCATTACTGCAAAGGCTGCTTCAGTGCAGCCACCTGGAATTTCAATTACGGAGAGCTACTAACGCCGGAGCGTGAGCTGGAAATCATCACCGACATCAAGAACAATCCCCTGCTCAGCGGGGTCAGCATTCTAGGCGGTGATCCCTTCTTCTCCGCCGCCGAGGTCGGCGACTTTATCGATCATTTACGCCTCGAGGCAGGTCGGTCCATCCCGGTCTGGATTTACAGCGGGTATACGTATGAAGAATTAACCGGGCACCGGGATTCACCGGAGTTTCGATTACTGGAACGCTGCCAAGTGCTGGTAGACGGACGTTTTGTCGAAGAGCTGCGAGACCCTTCCCTGCTCTACAGAGGCAGCTCCAATCAGCGTCTGATCGATATCGAGGCTAGCCTGGCACAAGGCCAGCCGACCTTATGGGAGCCAACTTTCTCTTTCTAGCTTTCTAAGTTTCGAGTATAATTGATAATCTGTGATACTTTTCATAGACAATGTTCTACACAATTCTTTAGGCGCTCAACAATTTGATTAGCTTAGCTGGAAAGGCCCGGAATTAATGGATTTTTTTCATTGCTTCATTACTTTTTCATGCTTCATTACTTGTTATAGCATCATCGGCGTCTGTTTTCATTGGGCGCACTTTTTTTCGTGATTATTCTCAATTTGAGAATTAAAAGTTTAATAGACTCACCCGAAGCCGGTATTCATCCGGCTAAATTCATCCCATGCCAGGAAAGCGAGGAATTTTAATCATGCCAGTGCTCGTCACCAAACCTAACAATCGTCAACTCGCGTTCGATAATGAACGTCTCGGTATTTATGCCGATCGTATTCTGGACGGATTACATACATTGGACAAGGAGCGCCTGCTGCGCGGCGTCAATGCCAAGCTCAGACGCGACGAAGTGACCGGAGAGGAAATCAGCAGCGCGTTCACCATGTCCGCCCTGGAACTGGTAACCAAGGAAGAGCCCGACTGGAAATTCGCGGCCGCCCGCTCGCTGCTTACCTCCCTTTACAAAAAAGCGGCCGTCAATCGCCGCTACAAAGCTTACCCGGAAGAGCCATACGGGTCGTTCTATCATCTGATTTCCGACCTATGCAAAATCGGTATCTATCGCGAAGAACTGCTGGAGTACTATACCAAAGAGCAAATCGACGAATTGGGCCAAACGATCGACGCCTCCCATGACCTGCTGTTTGACTACATCGGACTGCTAACCCTGACCGAGCGCTACTTGGCTACGGATTTCGAAGGACGGACGATGGAGCTTCCGCAAGAGCGCTATATGGTCATCGCCATGTACCTCATGCACCGCGAGCCTGCCGAGACTCGTCTGGATCTCGTCAAAGAAGCCTATTGGGCGATGAGCAACATTTACATGACCGCCGCGACGCCAACAATGTCCAATGCGGGCAAAAAGGTCGCCGGCCAGCTCTCCAGCTGCTTCATCGATACGGTGGACGATTCGCTGGAAGGTATTTTCGACTCCAACACCGATGTGGCCCGGCTCAGCAAAATGGGCGGCGGGATCGGCGTTTACCTCGGCAAAGTCCGCGCCCGCGGCTCAGATATCCGCGGCCATAAGAACACCAGCTCCGGCGTTATCCCTTGGATTCGCCAGCTGAACAATACCGCCGTCAGCGTCGATCAGCTCGGTACGCGCAAAGGCGCAATCGCCGTTTACCTGGACGTCTTCCATAAAGACATCCTCGCCTTCCTCGACCTCAAGCTGAACAACGGCGACGAGCGGATGCGCGCGCACGACGTGTTCCACGGCGTCTGCCTGCCGGACTTGTTCATGGAAGCCGTTGAAGCGCGCGGCGAATGGAACCTGTTCTGCCCGCACGAAGTGAAGAAAACGATGGGCTGGAAAGACGCAAGCGGCCGTCCGCTTGGGTTGGAGGATTTTTACGATAACGAATTCGGCAAAGGGCAGTTCCGCGAGAAGTATGAAGAGGCGGTCAATCACCCGACCTTGTCCCGCATCACGATGCCGGCGATCGATATCATGAAACGGATCATGAAATCGCAGCTCGAAACGGGGACGCCGTACATGTTCTATCGCGACACGGTCAACCGCGCCAACCCGAACCGGGCGCACGGTATGATCTACTCGTCCAACCTGTGTACGGAAATCATGCAGAACCAGTCACCGACTGTGGTCGAGCAAGAAGAACTCGTGACGAAGGACGGACAAACCCGGATCGTCGTCTCGAAAATCCCTGGCGATTTCGTGGTCTGCAACCTGAACTCGATCCATTTGGCCCGGGCCGTACCGGCAGGCGTCCTCGACCGTCTGGTACCGATCCAGACACGGATGCTCGACAATGTCATCGACATTAATAATATCGAAGTGCTGCAAGCTCAGTATACGAACAGCCAGTACCGGGCCATCGGCCTAGGCACGTTCGGATTGCATCACCTGCTCGCGCTCGAAGGCATCCGTTGGGAATCCGACGAAGCCGTTGCCTATAACGATGCGCTTTACGAGAAGATCAACTACCTGCTGGTTAAATCCAGCATGGAGCTGGCCGTCGAAAAAGGCCGCTATCCGAAATTCGCCGGCTCCGACTGGGAGAACGGGCAGTACTTCACGTATCGCGGATACACGGACGGCACCCGCGAGGGCAAATTTGTAACGACTGAGCAATGGAAAGAGCTGGCCGAACAAGTCAGCAAGAACGGCGTACGTAACGCCTGGATGTTCGCGATCGCACCGAACGGCTCGACTTCGATCATCGCCGGTTCTACCGCAAGTATTGACCCGCTCTATGAGTTGCTCTCATATGAAGAGAAAACGACGTACAAGATCGCCAACCCGGCACCGGATCTGTCCGAGAAAACGATCTGGTACTACAAGACGGCATTCATGGTCGACCAGCATGCGTCCATTAACATGGCGTCGGCTCGTCAACGCCACGTGGACCAGGCGCAAAGCTTCAACTTCTATGTCCGCCCGGACATCAAAGCAAGCGAGTTCCTGGAGCTCCACCTGCACGCCTGGAAGGCCGGCCTGAAATCGACCTACTATGTGCGCAGCCGGGCCTTGACTATTGAAGAGTGCGAATCCTGCGCTTCATAAGTTTAGGCCCGCCCGGATGTTTTGTCGAACGCTTAAGCCGATGCCGAATGCGAATGCCGAATACCGCTACAGAATAGAGGACAAATTGGGCGCTATTTCCCTCACTTGAGCGTTTTTGAACTGAATAGCGGACTTTTAGGGCGCTATTCAGTTCGCAAGAGTCCAAATGGTGCGAAATCTAGCCTTTTGTCCGGAAATAGGGCCCAAAAAGTCCGCTATTTCCGTAAAATTCACAGAAACTAGCCAAATAGGGCCCAAAAAGTCCGCTATTATTCTTACGGCGAGCGAACCATGAGAGGTTCGAACGCTTCAACTCTCATAGAACCGTTGAATGTACGGGACATACCGATCACAACGATTCGACAATCAAGGAGATGAAATCCATGCAACTGCAAACCATATTTAACACGGAGGCACCGAACAAATCGACCCGGATCATCGGAGGCGAATGCTCGGGGATTCTCAACTGGAACGACATCCGCATGCCGCATATGTATAAGCTGTACAAAGTGCTGTTGCTGAACCACTGGATCGCGGACGAAATCCCGATGAACAAGGATGCCCAGCAATTCGCCCAGCTTGATCCTGAAGAAAAGCGCACATTTAAAATCAACATTTCGCTGCTCGCGGTGCTCGATTCGATGCAGACAATGTTCGTTGGCGATGTGAAGCGGTATTTTACCGACTCCTCATTGGAGGCCATCTCGGCGATTATCGGACAGCAGGAAGTCGTGCATAACCAATCATATTCCTACGTGCTCTCCTCCATCGTCTCCGATCAGGAGCAAAAGGAAATTTTCGAATACTGGAAGCATGATCCGGTTCTGCTGGAACGCAACAAGTTCATTTCCGACATCTATCAAAACTTCCGCAACGAAGCTACTCCGCAAACCTTTTTCGAGGCGCTGGTGGCGGATCTTATTCTGGAAGGCATTTTCTTCTACAGTACCTTCGCCTTCTTCTACAACCTGGCCCGCGACCAAAAAATGATGGGTACGAGCCAAATGATCTCTTACATTCAACGTGACGAGAACCAGCACTGCTACTTCTTCGCCGAAGTGTTCAAGCAATTGCTGATCGACTATCCGGAGCTGAACACCAAAGAGAACATCGACTACTTGTACCGGACGATCGACCGCGCCGTGGAGTTGGAGACGAACTGGGCACATTATACGCTGAAAGAAGTCCGCGGCATCGACCTGGACGAGCTGGCCGACTACATCAAGTACACCGCCAACAAGCGTCTGACCCTGATGGGGATGGAAAAAGCGTATCAAGGCGTTGACGTCAACTGCATGCCTTGGATCAAACCGTTCTCCGACGAAGCGCTCAATGCGACGAAGACCGACTTCTTCGAAGCCAAGTCCCGCAACTACGGCAAAGTCGGCGACGATAACGGGTTTGACGATCTGTAAAATTTCAAAAAAGAGGCCTTGCCATCGGCGGCAAGGTCTCTTTTTTCATTGCTATCTGCTGGCGGCTATGCGGCTAACGGACATGGGAGCCGTTATTCGTCCCGTTTTCCGCAATTTCGGATTCTAACGGTCACAGTGGCCCTTATTCGGCATAGTAAACTGTCATTCATGACGTTTCGATCCGGATAAGAGCCAGCGTGTCCGTTACATTTGGAAATGGCCGATTTTCGCCTAGATAACGACGCTGGTGTCCGTTA
>DJTQ01000091.1 GCA_002439285.1 Paenibacillaceae bacterium UBA6304 | reverse complement strand
AAGGCCCGATAACGGCCGCTGTGTCCGTTAGCACATCCGAAGCCACCAAGGCTCCAAGCCTCAGCCCCAAGCCTCAGCCTCAAGCCCCGAGCCTCAGCCCCAAGCCCCTGCCCCGCTCAACAAGGTTCGTACTGAAACTCCGCCAGATCGATCCGCCCGTCTTCCCCTACGGTGACGCCCTCCGCTTCCAGATGCATTTTTTGCAGAAAAAAAGATTCGTCGTCCTTTAGCGCAATTTCTCCTTGTGCATTAACGACCCGGTGCCACGGCAAATTGTACTTACTGCTCATCGAGTGCAAGACCCGAACGACTTGCCGCGCCGCGCGCGGGCTCCCCGCCGCTCTGGCGACTTGACCGTAGGTCATGACTTTCCCTTCGGGAATGGATGATATGACTTCAATAACTTGTGTAGTAAACGGCTGCATATGGCACTCCTTTAAGCGATGTAAGTTGAATAATAGATTAGAATCGAGGCAAACTATGAGACCTATTTTACACTCGGAACGCTTGGTTTTGAAAGTGCTGGACGGAAGTAATGCCCCGGAGGTTCTGGATTTTGTATTACGGAATCGGGAATTCCTCGAACCATGGGAGCCGGCGCGAAGTGAGGAGTATTTTACTCTCTCCTTTCAGGAGGATTTGCTGATCAAGGAATTCTCGCAATTTAGAACAAGAGAGCTCTATAAGCTGTGGATGTTCCGGAAAGAGGAACCCGACCAAATAATCGGTTCCATTACGCTCAGCAATATCGTGTACGGGGTATTTCAGTCCTGCCATTTGGGATACCGGATCGATCAGTCGGCGCAAGGCCGGGGGTTGATGACGGAGGCGGTAGCTGCGGTAGCGGATTATGCTTTTGCCGAACTGGGGCTGCACCGGATCGAAGCCAACATTATGCCCCGGAACAAGGCTTCGCTCAAAGTCGCGGAGAAGGCAGGCTTCTATGAAGAAGGGTTGGCGATGTGCTATTTGAAAATCAACGGAATTTGGGAGGATCATATACATATGGTACTTCGTAATGAGGCGATGGAGTGAAATGAACAGGATGAACGTGAATATCAGAAATATCAGGGAAGAAGATGCGGAAGCCTATCTGGAGCTGTGCCATACATTAGATCGGGAGACGGAATTCATGATGCTGGAGCCTGGGGAACGCCTTATCACTCCGGAAGAACAGCGTCAGAAGATCGCGGCGTTGCTGGAAGCAGGGCATTCGATGGTATTTGTGGCTGAAGCAGATGAGCACCTGGTCGGTTATTTGGGAGCCTATGGTTCTTCCTATCAACGTAACGGGCATTCGGTTTATCTGGTCCTGGGCATTCTGCAAGCCTTCTCGGGACAAGGCATAGGGACCCGGTTGTTTGCAGAACTACACCGCTGGGCGGAGGCACGGAACCTGCATCGGCTCGAACTTACGGTGATGGCCCATAATGAGGCGGCAATCGCTTTGTACAAGAAGACAGGTTTTGAAGTCGAAGGTATCAAGAAAGATTCCATCCGCTTACGCGACCGGTTCGTGGATGAACTCTATATGGCCAAGCTGCTCCCGTCGTAACAATCATCCGCATTCATACGTATATAGGCTGTAAGTCTGGTGAAGACATAGAAAAGGATGAACAGATGGGAGGAGAGCAAAGTGCAGCAACAACTTCGACAATTAGGATATCCCGCCAAACTTTTTTTATATGCGGTTATGTTTATAGGCACGGTGATCGGCATGAAATATGTAGTTGAGGTCAGGCTGCCGGATGGAGGAAGACCGCCTTATTTGTTCTTGGTTTGGAATACGTTTCTGGCCTGGATTCCGGCCGGGCTTGCGATCGGTTTGGATTTGGTCAGCCTTATGAAATCCAGGGTGCTCAAAGGGACATTGTTTCTTATAGTAGGACTTATCTGGTTTTTCTTCTATCCGAATGCGGCTTATTTGGTTACGGATTTATTGCACCCGTTCGCGCGTTACCCGATCTCCTCGCAAGGCAGGTTCTGGTCGGATATGTTGTTCTGGGATCACCTTTACACGGTACTGCTCGTAGCCCTGTTGGGCCTGGCCTTGGGTTCGGTCTCGCTGGCTTCGGTTCACCGGCTGGTCCGCAATTCCTTCGGTCGTATCGCCGGATGGATTTTTGCGTTTGCCGTATTGGCGTTCAGTAGCTTCGGAGTTTACCTAGGACGCTTTTTCCGATTCAACAGCTGGGATATTTTGCGTCATCCCGGTCAATTGCTAAAGGATATTGCCGTGTATTTCACGAATATGGATAATTTGAGTCATGCGATCCAATTTTGCAAATGGATGTTTCTGATCACCTGCTTCTGCTATGTTCTGCTCTATTTGTTCGGTACGATGAGAGGCAATCCGGTTTCAATAACTAAGGAGAAAGAACATGGAGAAACTGATGCATTTCCTGCAAGAAAACCAGGCTCAATTTGAAATCATATATCATGACAAGCCCGTTTCATCCGCTCAGGATGGTGCCGACTTATTCGGTATCGAGCTGGGTCAGACGGCTCCCACATTGATCCTGAAAGGCGAAGGCGGGTATGCGGCGCTAATTATCTCGGGGGCTTATGGGCGAATCGATTTAGCGGAAGTTGCGCAGAAAGCCGGTCTTGAAAAGCTTAAGCTGGCCAGGCCCCGGGAGGTCGTAGAGGTCACCGGATTTTCTGTAGGAAGCGTACCCTTGATCGGCCATGGATTGCCGGTTATTCTTGATCCCGGGCTGTTTCGTTATGAATGGATTTATGGCGGGACCGGTGTGCCGGAAGCCTCCTTAAGGATTAATCCGTCTGATCTGGAAAGATTAAGCAGGGTCATTACCCGTCTTTAATAGATACTAAGCTCGTCGGTTTGGGTAATGATGATCAGGATTCCCGTGGTGATAAAGAATCCGGGAGGTGGATCTTGATGCAATCATGGGTCCTTTGGGTCAATGTCCTTGTGTTGATCGGGTTGGCCCTTCTTTTTTATTTGCTGGACAAGCGGGTAACCAGCCGGGTGATTTTGCTGGCTCCCATTTTGGTTTATGTCGCTGTTTCGTTGGAGGATCTGCTCGGGTGGGTTGATTTTGGTTCGGTGCTGCAGTCCGATGCGGTGCTGCGGGCGATCATAGTACTATTTGTATTGGGCTCGGTCGTGTTTTATATTCTATATATTTTCCGCAGAATCGCCGATTCCGCCTTGAAGCGGGAAGTCAGTTTAAAGTCGGCCGTGATCCGGATCAGTATCGCCACCTTAAGTTGCATCGTCTTTTTTACGGTGGTATATACTTCGATCTATAAGCTGTTTAAAGGCGGAAGTTTTGCGGGTGAGAATTTAGGCGAGGATACGCTGTCCCAATTGATCACGTTTTTCTATTTTAGTGTGGCTACGTTCACCACCGTAGGGTACGGGGATGTTAGACCGGTGGACAATACGTCTCGTCTGGTTGTCGTTATGGAGGTCTTTTTCAGCTTTATTACAGTTGCCTATGCCTTGTCCATGATCGGGGTATTTCGGCAAATTTTCAAGAAGGAAACGGGAGACAACACATCAAACAGAGCCCTGAATGAGAAGGAATTGGAAGAAGATGACGGGTTTTAGCCGGAGAAAAGCCTGAGAGGAGACGGTCAGGATGGATTTGCGGAGTGATTTAAGAGAGAAGTTTCCGACGCTGGAGTGTGAACGGCTACGGCTTCGAAAAATCAAGGCAGGGGATTCTGATGCTTTGTTTAACTGCATCACGGACCCTTTGGTGCGACGGCAAACTTCTTTTCAAAGGGGAACCCTGATGTTTCCCGCCCGGTTGTTCCGCTATTTTGACGACACGTACCAAAGCTTAAGGGACATTCATTTTGGAATTGAACGAAAAGAAGCTGGCGGATTGATCGGAGTATGCTCCTTTCAATTCTGGGTACCCGAAACCGGGAAGGCACGGCTAGGCTATCTGCTTGCACCTGAATTCTGGAATAGAGGGTTGGCGACGGAGGCGGCCCAATCGCTGCTTAAGTACGGCTTTGAGACATTATGCCTTAAACGGATCGAAGCGAGGTGCAACATTGACAATCCCGCTTCGGAACACGTTTTGCGCAAATGCGGTTTTTCTTTGATCGAGGGTCAGGAGGAGACTGCCGTAAATAGTTATCCGAGTAACGGATCGGGCGGGCCATTAAAATGTTATAATTTAATGCGCCCGAAGCCTACGGAGGTAAGGACGAGGATTTGTTACACAAATGAAATATACCTGTGATCAATCCCTAATAGTAAGGGGGTAAACTTACTACATGACCCCCTTTTGAATATATTTGTCTTTGGAATCCGGCGAGTATCGTGCGGGTTCCCTTTTTTTGTCTTATAGAGGTTGTTCAAAAAGTCATCTTTCCACGACGAAGCAGACCATGATGAGGATTCGACGTCGAATCTTGAATTCAGCCGGGCCTTCCGTTGCTCACGTACCCAATGTACGCTCCGCTACTCAGTCCCTAGCTTCATCCAACCTTCTTGGTCCTGAAAACCTGACTTTTTGAACTCGCACTTATAGAGCAACGGCCACCCTTTGTTTGTTTTTATAATATACCCACTCGGAAAAACCGATCTCTTTCAAACGTATAGCAACCTCATCCCATTCATCGGCTACACGCTTAGGCGTGTGGGCATCAGAGCCGAAAGTGACATCCACCCCGAAATGGAGCGCCCGTTCCAAAATGGAGTCGGAAGGATACCATCCTCCGGACAGCTTTGTTTTGCCGGACGTGTTGATTTCGATCGCAACCCGGTTCTCTGCAATCACCTGCAGGGTTTCATCAATCGCTTCGGCAGCAGGAATATCGGAGAAAGCAGGGTAATTCCCCTTCATAGCATCGATATGGCCGAGAATCTGGAACATTCCGCTGCGGGCCGATTCCTGGATTAATTTGTAATAAGCCACTTTGTCTGCGATCCGCTGCTCCTCGGTTAACTTCTTCCAACGATTCTTATTGAAGATACTGACTTCATTAACGCTGTGAACGGAGCCGATGATGTAATCAAAAGGATAATTGGACAGAGTTTGCCGGTAAATTTCGGCGTGTACCGGAAAAAAGTCGGACTCAATACCAAGCAGAACATCGATCTTACCTTCATATTCCTGCTTCAGCTTCAATACTTCCTCGACATAATTGGCGAATTCCCGTTTCGGCATAGCGATGGTTGGAGAAGGATGATCCTCGGGATCTCCAAAATACGGGGTATGGTCGCTGATCCCGATGACCGACAATCCGGCGGCAATGCCCGCCTCTACGTAATCGCGAATATTTCCGTCGGCATGGCCGCAGCGGAAATGATGGGTGTGCAGATCAAACTTCATGATGTCTCTCCTTTCATGTGAAAAGCGGTTTTATTATTCAGAGCTGATAAAGTTGGTTTCCGGCATGCCCTTCAAATCTCCCAGGAACTGCTGCATGGCGGAATTGATGTATCTGGTGGACTTATAAATAACGCCTACCGGATGCGTAACCTCTAGCTCGGGAATGGAGACTACCTTTAAGGAGCCCTGCCGCAACTCGCGGAGAATGGATTGTCTGGATATAATGGCCGCTCCCAGATTGATTTCGACCATCCGTTTTACTTCCTCACTGCTGGATAGCTCCATGACGATGTGGGGCTCGATTTGATGCGCCTTGAATACTTCGTCGACGAAGCGCCGGCCTACCGTATCCGGAGACAGCATAATAAGCGGAACCTCGCGCAGGGAATCCAGGGTGGGAATGGTTTTGCCTGCCAATGGATGAAGCGGAGATACAACGAGTTCAAAAGTATCGTAATAAAGTACCGAAGAAAGGACCTGCGGATTATTCTCGATCAAGTAACCGATTCCTACATCGACCATCCCCTGCTCCACATTCTGGTAGATCTGGCTCGAGGGCATAGATTGAATCGTCGTTTTAATTAACGGAAATTGATCCTGAAAATAAGACAGTATCCGCGGTAAAATCTGAATGGCGATGGAGGTCGTTGTACCTAGGACTATATGCCCCTGTGGCGTGTGCTCCAAATCGGACAATTTTTGTTTAAGCTCTTCGACAATATCTAGTATTTGCTCCGCTTTTTCGAGAAATACCTGTCCCCGATCGGTCAACGTCACCGGTTGGTTTCGATCAACCAGCACGGTCCGGAATTCATCCTCCAGACTTTTAATCTGCGCGGAAACCGCAGGCTGGGTTAGATTAAGCAATTCCCCGGCTTTGCGGAAGCTTTTCGTTTTCGATATGGTGATAAGCGTTTCCAATTGACTGATGTTCAAGCCGAATCCTCCTTTCCTCCATAATCTTCATATTTAATTAATTATAGAGGATTTTTCCCGACTAAATCAATTACAGAGAAATGACAGGATAGGAGAATGCATGTCGTTTTTTCGCTATAAAAACTACATCATTCGATTTTTAATGACTTATAACTAGGAATAAAGTATAATAGACTTCATCTAAAGTCGGGACTTTTGTATCGGTAATTACTTCTATGTGAAAAGGGGCGTAATAGTGAAAGCAGAAGTGATCAATCCTTTTCTGGAATCCGCGCGTTCGGTCATCGAGCAGGTGATACAAGTATCTCCATCAACCGGAAGTCTAGGCGTGAAGGATATCATGCCGGTTCAAGATCATATTTGGATTCAAATTGATATGACCGGCTACTTCAGTGGCATGGTCATGTTTGGATTGAAGGAAACGGTGGCCCTGCGGATCGTGTCCGCGATGATGGGCGGTTTTGTTTTGACGGAGATGGACGAAATGGGGAAGAGCGCTATTTCGGAATTGGGCAATATGATCAGCGGTAATGCCAGCACGATTTTATCCAATCAGGGATATGCCGTAGATATTACTCCGCCGCGAGTGATCAAATCGGAACAA
>DJTQ01000268.1 GCA_002439285.1 Paenibacillaceae bacterium UBA6304 | reverse complement strand
TTTCTGAAAAAGCAATATAATTTCCACAAAAATATCAAATTAACATAACAATTTAAATAAAATCGTACTAATCTTGGTCTATATAACCATACGTGTTATATAAAATAACATAGTTTAAGTTTTATTTTAATTTTGTGTTATATATATTGACATGACTGAAATAGTTGGTTATATTATCCTCAACAAATTAAATTTTAAATTCTTTACGGACACAATGGCGTGTTCGGTATGAAGCGGCAATGGAGCCTGTCTTCGCAAAATAGGGAACAGCATGGAGCTTGTATTTTCATGTCTATTCTCTGGCGGAGCGGGCTTTTTCTGTTATTTTTTGATACTGCATGGACATGAAGAGGAAAGATCGGGAGGAGAGAACCGGGTATGGGAGAAAAAAAGAGATTAGTACTGGTAGGCAACGGGATGGCGGGTGTACGTACGATTGAGCATGTGCTGAAATTGGCACCGGATATCTATGAAATCACTGTATTCGGAGCAGAGCCTTATCCGAATTACAATCGGATTATGCTGTCCTCGGTGCTTGCGGGCGGGTCCGATATGAAGGATATCATCATCAACGATTGGGATTGGTACACGGAGGATGGGATTTCCCTTTATACAGGGGATGCGGTTACCCGAGTTGATACCGTAAATAAGAAGGTAATCTCTAAATCGGGGGTAGAAGCGGGATACGACGCATTGATTTTGGCGACAGGCTCCAATCCGTTTATCCTCCCGATCCCTGGTGCGGATAAGGAGGGAGTGATAGGATTCCGGGACATTCAGGACTGCGACCGGATGATGGAAGCTTCAAAAAAATATAAAAAGGCGGCCGTCATCGGAGGCGGGTTGCTCGGATTGGAAGCGGCCAGAGGACTGCTTCATCTAGGGATGGATGTCACGGTGATTCATATTCACTCTTATTTAATGGAACGCCAGTTGGATGAGCCCGCGGCCAAGATGCTGCAGTTGGAACTGGAAGCCCAAGGCATGAAGTTTATGATGCAAAAGCAAACGGCCGGTGTCCGGGGAGATCGACGGGCTGAGGGACTTGATTTTGCGGACGGCAGTTCTCTGATGGCCGATTTGGTCGTGATGGCCGTAGGCATTAAGCCGAATGTGACGCTGGCAAAAGCGTCGGGCCTGAAAGTAGAGCGCGGAATAGTGGTCGATGATTATCTGGAAACAAGCATGCCAGGCGTATACGCTGTCGGCGAATGCGCGGAGCACCGGGGAATCGCCTATGGACTAGTGGCTCCTTTGTATGAACAGGGCCAGGTTCTTGCCAAACGGCTGGCCGGGGTGGAGACGGGCGGATATGAGGGTTCCGTCACCTCCACGAAATTGAAGGTATCCGGAGTAGATGTGTTTTCGGCGGGGTTCTTCCAAGATGCTCCGGGGACGCGGTCGCTGCGGATCCAAGATGATCTGGACGGAACTTACAAGAAGATTGTATTGCAGGATGATCGGCTGGTCGGGGCCGTCCTGTTCGGAGATACCACAGATGGAGCTTCCCTATTCTCGAAAATTAAGAAAGGGGAGTCGGTGGCCGGAAAGGAAAAGGAGCTTCTGCTCGGATTCCCGGCGGGAGGTGCCGGTGCAGGAGGGGATTCCCAAGCGGCCAGATTGTCAGCTATGGCCGATGATGAAATCATCTGCGGCTGCAACGGCGTCAGCAAAGGCACGATTGTCGGGGCCGTAAAAGATGGTTGCGGCACGGTCGGTGAAATTAAGGCCTGCACGAAGGCTTCAGGTTCCTGCGGCGGCTGTAAGCCGCTGGTGGAAGGACTTCTCAAGTTATACGGAGACGGAACCTCCAGCGAACCGGTCAAGGAAGGAATCTGCGGATGTACTTCCCTGGGTCGCGAGGAAATCGTAGAGAGCATCAGATCGATGGGCCTTAAGAGTGTCAAAGAGGTTATGAACGTACTGGAATGGCACGAGCCGGAGGGCTGCTCCAAATGCCGCCCCGCCTTGAATTATTACCTGGGGATGCTGTGGCCGACGGAATACGTGGATGAGAAGGAATCTCGGTTTGTAAATGAACGCTATCATGCCAATATCCAAAAAGACGGCACCTTCTCCGTCGTGCCTCGCATTTACGGTGGCGTGACTTCACCGGCCGACCTCAAAAAAATCGCGGAGGTTGCGGAGAAGTACGATGTTCCCATGGTGAAGTTTACCGGAGGGCAGCGGATTGACCTGCTCGGCGTGAAGAAAGAAGATTTGCCTAAAGTCTGGGCGGAGCTGGATATGCCGTCCGGCCACGCTTACGGTAAAGCATTGCGCACGGTGAAGACCTGTGTGGGTTCGACCTTCTGCCGGTTCGGCACCCAGGATTCGATCGGCATGGGAATCCGGCTGGAGAAAGCCTTTGAGCGGCTCAACACGCCGGGTAAGGTGAAGCTTGCCGTTTCCGGTTGTCCGCGTAATTGCTCGGAGGCAACGATTAAGGATCTGGGCATCGTGGCCATCGATGGCGGCTGGGAGATCTATGTCGGCGGGAACGGCGGCGTGAAGGTAAGGGCCTCGGAACTGCTCTGCACGGTGAAGACGGAGGATGAAGTCATGGAATGGACGGCCGCCTACTTGCAGTATTACCGTGAACAGGCCAGCTGGAACGAGCGCACCGCACAGTGGGTGGAGCGGGTCGGGCTCGGCACGATCAAGACGGTGCTGGAGAACCGCGAGGAACGGCAGGCGCTGGCCGGCCGGATCGAGGAAACGCTAAGCCGCACGATAGACCCTTGGAAAGAGATTATCGAAAATGAGTCGTTACGCAAAAACTTCGAGCCTTTGGCTAGTGTTCAGCCGGTTGTCGGATAACCGATTAACTGAGCGCGCAATCAGGCTTGCTATGGGAAGCAGCATCCACATTGTATAGGAGGGAACGCGATGTTAACTAAAATGAAGGTGGCCCAATTGCAAGAGATTGATGGGCAAAGCGCGCGAACGCTAACGGTCGGGGATAAAGAAATCGCCGTATTCCGGCTCAGCGACGGGAGCATTCGGGCGATTGAGAACCGCTGTCCGCATAAAGGGGGACGGCTGTCGGAGGGCATGGTGTGCGGTTCTTCCGTTCACTGCCCGCTGCACGATTGGAAGATCAATTTGCACACCGGCCGCGTACAAGAGCCGGATCATGGAGAGGTCACCGTTTATGAAACCGAAGTGGACGCCGCGACCGGCTCCGTATATATCACCTTGGATTAAAAAAGGAGGATGAGACCGATGGATTATGTAAAGCCTGCCGAAGTGCTGGAATCGATGATTGAGACTGGAGTGAACAAGACTCGTTTGACTGTTTTTCAGATGTTGGTCAAAGGGTTTCTGGCCGGAGCCATTTTGGCCTTTGCCACGACGCTTGCTTTTACCGCTACCGCACAGACTTCGCTGGGGATCGTGGGAGCGTTGATTTTTCCCGTCGGTTTCGTCATTATCATTTTGCTCGGGCTTGAATTGGTGACCGGCAGCTTTGCGCTCATCCCGCTCGCGGTCCTGGAACGCAAGACAACATTCTCGCGAATGCTGGCGAATTTCGGCTGGGTTATCCTCGGTCATCTGCTCGGTTGCGCTGTATATGCGATTCTGTATGGCCTGACCATCACGAAAATGGGTACCGATATGAGCCACCCGATGGTGCAGACTCTCATCCAGGCCAGCGAGACCAAAACGATCGGTTATGCATCGATGGGTGCATCGGGCATGGGGCTGGTGGTCATCAAAGCTGTGCTGTGTAACTGGATGGTCACGCTGGGAGCCGTGATGGCCTTGACTTCACGTTCTACGACAGGGAAAATTGTGGCGATGTGGCTGCCGATCCTAATCTTTTTCGGGCAAGGTTTTGAGCATGCGGTCGTCAATATGTTCGTTATTCCGGCAGGGATGATGTTGGGGGCAGATGTCAGTCTATCTGACTGGTGGATTTGGAACCAGCTTCCCGTCTTGGTAGGTAACCTTGTAGGCGGTGTGCTGTTTACGGGATTGGGTCTATATGTTTCCTATAAAAAGAAGGATGCTTCCGGCCCCCGGCTTGCTGCTGTCCGCAGTACCCCGGATGTGCCGGACCATCGGTTGAATCCGGCGGTAGCGCCCGGAACGGGGGATAGGGTATGATTCGGCCGGGGCTGGTAAGCATCGTAGGCGCGGGGCCCGGCGATCCGGAATTAATTACGGTCAAGGCGCTTAAAGCACTTCGCGCGGCAGAAGTGATCCTGTATGACCGCCTCGTGAACGAGTCGCTGCTCTCGTACGCCGATGCCCGGGCGCTGCGGATTTACTGCGGCAAGTCGCCCGGACAGCACGCGATGACGCAGGAGATGATTCAGCGGCGCCTGATCGATTACGCGCTGGAAGGAAGACGGGTGGTCCGCCTGAAGGGCGGCGATCCGTTCGTCTTCGGGCGCGGCGGGGAAGAGGCGCTGGCTCTGGCCGGCCGTGGGATCCCGTACGAGGTGATCCCGGGCATCACCTCGGCCATCGGCGCGGCGGCCGCCAGCGGCATCCCGCTGACGCATCGCGGCGTAGCGGCGTCGTTCGCCTGCGTAACGGGCAGCCGCTGCCCGGGGGAAACGGATGGGCCGGGCGGAGGTCCGCCCATCCGCTGGGATTTGCTGGCCCATGCCGTCGATACGCTGGTGATCTACATGGGAGTGGGCCAGCTGCGGGAGATCCGCGCCGAGCTGCTGAAGCACGGCAAGGCCGGCACCACGCCGGTGGCGCTCATCGAGAGCGGCACGACCGGCGGCCAGCGCACCTTCGTCAGCACGCTGGCCGAGGTGCACCAACTGGCCGCGGCCGTTCAGCTCAGCAACCCGGCGCTAATCGTAGTCGGCGAAGCGGCCGCGATCCGGGAACAACTGCATCAGCTCCAGCACCAGGCCTCAGCCATGATCGGCTGAGTAGATCGGTGTTGGAGGGCGATATAATAAAACCACCGGATTCAAGGCTTGGCCCAGAATCCGGTGGTTTTTGGTCATATTCTTTTAACTAGCTTTTTAACCGCCTATGTGCCACCCTAGTGTTTGAATAATAGGTTCAACAATAATTCCTACTGCCAATAGAAAACTGGTTGCATGTAACAGGGCCACTTTTTTCTTCATAAAATTAGCCTCCCATTTCTACTAAATGATGATACTCTGCTTTTGTTTCGATCGTTGCGAACTTTCGATAAGATTCAAAGAGTCGCATAAACCGCAAAGTAGAGCTCTCATTATTTATTATAGTCGATTTCTTCAATCCGTCTACCAAGTACTGGAATCCAATATCGTATTTACCATTGAATAGATGATAGTTAGCCAGTTCACAGAGTAACCCAACAAGTTCATTGTCCATGTTTTGTTGGCTATTTAATTCGTTTCCTTTCAATTCAAGGAGCTTTGGTATGTCCATTTCAAATCTATCTAGAATATGGTTTACGTTCAACTTGTAACGGTTAGCCACCGTCATTATATTCCACAAGCCTGTAAGAATTTCGTTTTTTCTGGAGGCAATGAAATTAACATATTCCGAAAGGAATGCTGTTTCTCCAGTCATTAATCGGGTCAGATAAATATTAGCCTGGGCCCATTCAAGGATTTGATTCTTCCAGTATTCTGTCTCTTTGTCAGTTTCTCTTACCCATTCTAAATTAACTGATTCAGTTGCAATTTGAAGAGCGAGTTCATATCTTTCTTGTTCATAATAAACCGCTCCTAAAAGCAATTTGCTAAAAGCTACATAAAAGAATAGTGGCCTTATCGGCTTTTTATATAAGGTTAGATCATCTCTTTGCTGGCGGTTTGGCAATGAGTATTGGGATTTTGCTAATTGGTTTAAAGCTGTCGCAACTTTAAGCACTTTATCCCATCGACGTAAGGAACGATAAGTATTAGCCAAATCCCTCAAAGCATCCAACTGATCGATCTCCTCAAGCCGGTCTACATAAATTTCAAACTGAATCGCAGCCTGATAATTTTGCTCCTGATCCGCACCTTGTCTGATTAGAAATAGACGATATTGGCAAAAGGCGAGCCGTTCCGAATGCTGGTGCTTTTCGCTGGAAGCAATGCTCTCGAATAATAACGCGGCGGCTTCCTCTTTCTCTCTCTGGAAGAAGTCCTCGGCAACTTCAAACAGCAAAGGAGAGTACATTAGATTTTCCATTAAGATATCGATGATATTTGTAATGCAGTCCAGCTTGTCCAGTTCCATACAACGGTATAATAATGGCCGGACCCGCCGCCAATCTGGAGTCGAATTACTCAGATATTCCTGAATGTAATGATTGTAAAAATAGCCCTCCGGCAAATTCATCACGGAAGTAAGACGATCCAAATGTTCTACTGTAAAAACTTTGTTATTGTTAAAGATTGCGCTCAGCGTACCAACATTGATGTCGACTAAAGTAGCCAATTTTCGTAGAGTTAAACTTTCATCTTTCATAAAGTCATCTAGGTGTTTGAGAATCGGAGTCATAGTATTCATACAATCACCTTTGTGCTTTCTAATTTTATTGATTCCAAAGTTACTAAGTTCAAAATTTGTTAATATGTTACAAATATAAACATGATTTGATAAGTGGTCAATTATTTTTTACAAATTCCACGAATATGTCATATAGTTTAATGTTGCTACGATACATTCCGGATTTTAACAAGAAAAGAGGAGCTATCTCCAAAAGATCGATGATGATCCAGGAGACAGCCCCTCTTGGGGTGTTTTGGGCATTTAGTTGTTTTTGAGCTCGGCAAGCAACTCATAGGAACGCAGACGGGCTTTATGATCATAAACCTGTGCTGCCACAATCAGTTCATCGGCCTGGGTCTCTTGTAAAATCTCCTCCAGACGTGCGCGTACCGTCGCGGGCGAGCCGATGGCGGAGAATTCGAGTTGTCGTTGAACGAGCGCTTTTTCCTGCGGCGTCCAGATCGGTTCCATGCTGTCGACCGGCGTGCTGAGCTGTGCGGGCCGGCGGCGGATCAGGTTCAGGAACTGCTGCTCCTGGGAGGTGGCCAGTCTGCGTGCCTCGGCATCGGTATCGGCTACGATCACGTTGATGCCGGCCATGGCATACGGCTTCTCCAGAAATTCCGACGGCCGGAAATGGCCGCG
>DJTQ01000441.1 GCA_002439285.1 Paenibacillaceae bacterium UBA6304 | reverse complement strand
CTATGTCCAGAGCAGCCGCGTTTCCATCCCAAACCTCTGCGGAAGTGGATGCCTTAACAGGGCAAATTCTCGAGTTTCGTATAGAGGAATATAGGGATTATAGTCAGCGGCAGGAGGCGGCATCTCCCCCTTCAGCCGGAGCAACCAAGCTGACAGAACAAGCCGCCCATCAGAAAGCGTCCGAACTGGTGAACCGGATGGTTCCGAATGCTAGTAAAGATTTCAAGCTGATTGAGAATGAAGATGCTGCTAAGCTTGCCTCGGACGAAACCGGATACAGCTATCATTTTATTCGCTTTGTTCATGGTTTGCCGGTGAATAGCGTTCAGATTACATTATCGTTCGATATCTACGGACGGCTGCAAACGTACAGTATAGGACGCAGCCCGGGTCTCGACAAGATTACGGTTCAACCGGCTGCGGCAACCATGACGAAGGAAGATGCGCTGGAGGCATACGGGAATCTCTACGGAATGAAGCTGCAGTATACCAGTATCGGAGGGTACACGGTCGATGACACCTATGTGGAGCAGCAAATCAGGTTGGCTTACAGTCCTGAAGTCAAGGACCCGGACAAAATATATCAATTGCTTGATGCGGTATCCGGCAAATGGACAACAGTCTATGATAATTGGGGGTCGGCCGCTCCGGCCGTGCTTCCCACCGACCTGAAGGGGCACTGGGCCGAACAAGATCTCGCAACCCTGGTGGAGTACGGAGTAATTACCCCTGACGAGAAGGGGAACGTGAAGCCTGATCAGGAAATAACAGCCGGCGAATGGCTCACTATGATGGCTAGAGCCGTAACGCCTTATTACAAGGATTATGCCGGTAATTACGGAATGAACGAGAAGAAGGCCATCTCGGGAGTGGAACCGGACAGTCCGTATTATGAAGCGGTCAGCTATGCGGCGGACCGGAAATGGATTGATCGGGACAGTAAGCTGCAGATTGATTCGAAGCTGACACGGGAACAATTTGCCGCCATGCTGACTTCGATCGTCAGATACGACAAGATGGCTGAGTTCTTAAAAGGGGATGAAGTCCTGAATCAATTCAGCGACAAGGACTCCATCACCAACAAGGGAGAAGTAGCGCTTGCTGTGAAGCTGGGGCTGTTGAAGTCCCAGAACGGCAAGTTTAATCCGAAAGGTGTCGTGACGAAGGCGGAAGCGGCTTCGGTCATTATGCAGCTTGTTAAGCTGCAAGGTAAAACGGACCAACCGGTTACCCAGTAGTCTTCTGTGCGTCCTCGAGAGCTGGATCAGAAACTAAAATAGCTAGAAAATAAAGATGGAGGGGCTGTCCTATAGCAGGTTGGTTCAGACTGCAAAGGGGCAGCTCCATTTCAGTTTGCTGGATGTTATGCGCGTATTCAGGAGGTAAGGAATTTGAAGCATTTTTGCAAGTTGAATGTCATCAGCACGGTGTTCGCCGTTGTGTTTGTGTTGATCGCCGAATACTTGATGAACGACTATGGGCTTCGGGAAAGGTTTGGATTCGAGAATGAGCAGGAAATACGTATCATTGAAGGTGCTGTTTGGGCGACTTGTGGAATTGTAACTTGCCTGGGCGCAATTCTAACCCACGTCTGGATGAAACAAAGACCTTCCGTGTTTTGGTCCATGCTGCTATGGTTTCCTTATGCAATCCTGCTGATCAGGGTAGGAGCCTTTCTGCTACCCGAACGTCATCCGGCTGATAGCGGAAGCTATGCCGTAGGCATGATACTCTTGCTGCTGGCCTTTGTATATCCGTTCTTTGTGGGCCTTACGGTGCTGATCGGATTCGCTTGGCCTTCCCGCGAAAATAATTTGAAGGCCAATACATGGGAAACAACAGAAGAAAACCGCCCAGAAAGCTGAGCCCGGCTATTCCGTACAATGCTTCAAGCGGGAGCACGCTTTTTAAACGCCGGACAAGCTCATCATGAGCAACATCGAGCCGGTCATGAGCGGCGTGCGGATTCCGGTTACCCGGCCGATATAGGCAGGTTCGGTATGCTGCATCACTAGAGCCTGATTTCCGATGAAGATCGCGGGCTGCAGTAGAGCTACAAACAGCTGTGCCGCCATGGTCAGCCAGAGCACGGAGGATAGACCTGTTAAGGCAATACCTGCGGCGTTGGAGATTAAGCCGACCATAAGCATGGTCTTCGGCGATATTTTGGCCGCCAGACTGAAAGCGACGATCCCGCCAATAATTTCACCCAGACCATAAGGGATGTTAAGCCATTGCAGGTCATGGGCAGGCCGTCCAAGCTGCTCCGTAACGATGAAGATACCTAGCGGGGAAATGAGACCGACGCCAAGGCCGACCACGGCGAAGCATAAGGACAGCAAGAGCAAATTCTTACTAATGAACACATACTTAAGACCATCAACCATTTCACGGAGTATGGAGGAACTGCCCCCCGGCTTCCTTGTTTTTACCTCTACGGTCTGCTCGTCGGGTGGAATCCGAAACAAGGCTGCTGCCGAGAGAAGGAAAGAGGCGCTGACACTAAGCAGGGAGGCCTCAATTCCGAAATGCTGATAAGCCCAAGTCCCGAGTACGGGTCCGGCGATCATAAACACGGAGAATAAGGTTTGCAGCAGGGACATGCAGTGTGGCGCTTGCTCATCCGACAGATGCAGCTTGAACAGTTTCATACCGGCAGGCTGGGCGAACTGCGATACAATGGAGGAACATAGGACGCTGAGCAGAACCGCTGTCCAGGATCCGGTTTGGAGCATAAAGAAGACGACCAAGATTGATAGCGAGCTTAGAACGTCGCACCAGACCATCGTTTTTTTGGGCCGCCAACGGTCTGCAAATACACCGCCGATAAACGAAAAAACGAAGATAGGCGCATATTCGGCGACCGAAATAAGGGATACTGCCTTAACGTCGCCTCCCGTCATCTCCATAACGTACAGCAGTACGGCGAAATTACGGATCCAGATTCCAAGCTGTGAGAACAGACTGGAAATAAAGACAGCGCGGACATATCGGCTACGAAAAAGGGACAAAGGGTTGGCTCTCAAATGAATTACCTCCTCGGTGATTTCAATCCGGACTCAGCGTAAGCCCTGACCTAAGAGGAGGGTCAAGCAAAATCATAAATTATATAAGATGAACTGAACATTTTACGTACTTGCCCCTCACGTTCATTTCGATAGTTGATTTAATAAATTTCTTATTTGACTCTTACCTTAGGGGAGGGATTAGGCTTAGGAGCGAAAGGAGTGATGGACAATGCTGTTCACTGTAAAAGAAGTGGCTTCCATCGCCAATGTGACTGTCAAAACACTGCATCATTATCATAAGGTAGGTCTGCTTATACCGGCTCAAATCAATGAATCCGGATATCGTCTGTATGGAAATGAGGAGTTGGAGCGGCTTCAGGAAATTATGTTCTACCGGGAGCTGGATTTCCCCTTGGAGCAGATTAAGCAATTGCTTGTGGAGAACTCGGAGCGACTGGCTATTTTATCCGGGCAAAAAGAACTGCTCGACGCAAAAAGGCAACGGCTGGACCGGATCCTGCAAACGTTGGAGCATTCCATTTCAAGTGCAAAGAACGGCGTTGCCATGATTGTGCCGGACCTGTTTCGCGGATTCGCCACGGAAGAAGAATGGAGAGAAGCGTTGCAGGAACAGAACCGGCATCTGCAGAAAACCTTTAATGTGGATCTTTTGGAATCGGCGGAGCCGGATGTCCCCGCGCTGAACGAACAAGCGGCGGAGGCCGCGGTATTTATGGAGGAGATGGCCGAAGGCCTGAGAAACGGACTTAAAGCGGACGACCGAACGATTCGGCGGTTGATCGGCAAGCATATGGAATTTATGAAAAAACACGGGCACCCCGCTTCGGCAGAAGATTTCGTGCTCCAAACACGTTTTTTTCTCGAAGACGATTTCCACCGGAGCATGCTGGAGGGTCAGCAAACCGGGTTGGCGTATTATTTGAACGCCGCAGCGGAATCGCTGGCGAAGGCGGAGGATTAAGGGAGAGTTGTTCTCATGGAATGGACGGTCCGAAAAATCATTAATTTTACGAAGGGAGGGCTTTGGCAGGACGGGAACGCTCAGTTCGGATTTCATGATCAGGAGGGGAATTTGTATTTTTTGAATTACCAGGAGCACTGGGTGGCTAAGTGGAACGGCTCCGAAATCGAATGGTCGTTAGGAAAGACTTTATTTGAACAAAGTCTGAAGCACTACACCGTCGATATCAACAGCCCCTCCTTTATTACAAAACTTCCTGACGGAGACGTGCTGATCGTATCGGGCGGAAACCGAAAAGTAATCCGTTTTAAAGAGGGGAACGGGCAAGCGGATGTTTTCATCGACGCTGCGAAGTATGGACTAAAGGACATAGGGAACTGTGAATATGATTTTCAAGGCAACCTTTGGATCAACGAGATTACCAGTTCGAAAGTATGGAAGTTTAATTCCGATGGGCGTATTTGGAGACGGGGAAAATGGTTTTGGCTGGATTTATGATTTGCGGCGGGGACCGGACGGGCATATCTACGTGTTGGACAGTACGCATTTTGCCGTGAAAATGATCGATGTCGATACAGGAGAAATACACTTGATCGCCGGGAGGGGAGTTCCGGGATACGATGGAGACGGTAGCTTCGCGTTAAACGCAGCCTTCGGAAGCAACTCGGAGGCTCATTTTGACGGTCCTTGGTCGCTTGTGTTGGATGAAATAGGGAATGTATACATTGGCGATACCCAAAACCATGTGGTGAGGATGGTGGAACGGGAGTCAGGCCGGATATATACCATTGCGGGGAATCATAGCGACCCGATAGGAAGAAACGACCCTGAAGAAAAGGATCTGCGGAAGTTAAAACTGAATTGCATTTGCGGGCTGGACTATTACGCGGGATGCCTCTTTATCCCCGAGTGGGACGGAGATCTCGTGGTGCTGCAAAAGAATTAAAGGTAACGCATCACCAAACCTCGAGCATCACGAAACGATCCAGTAAATAATAAGGTATTCACTATCTTGCTCTTTCAATCGAAAAGCCGTACAACCCGCTATCGGATACGCTATAGTAGGTGTACAGCTTTTGTCTATTGCGGCAATGGCCACTGAAACTTGATGATGAGTAGGGGGGATCGCCATGTGCGCCGTGGTAACCAAGACTTTTGACTACGGACAGAAGGAAATTGACGTCCTGTCGGCAGCAGACCCGGTGATGGGGGAATTCATGCTTCGCCGGGGCAGAGTGGAACGGGTGATCATTCCCGAGTTGTTCCCCGCGCTCGTTCATGCGATTGTCGGTCAGCTTATTTCCGTGAAAGCCGTGCAGACCATTTGGGGCCGAATGCAGGAAGCTTTCGGAGATATTCGCCCGGAACGCTTGGCGGCATCCTCAGCCGATGACATCCAACGCTGCGGCATGACGATGAAAAAGGCGCTCTGCATCCACAGCATCGCCACACAGGTTGCCTCGGGCGAATTCGATCTGGAAGGCCTACGGAGTTTGCCGGATGCGGAAGTCACCGCCAAGATGACGGCGCTGCCCGGCATCGGCGTCTGGACGGCCGAAATGCTGCTCATGAATTGCCTGGAGCGGCCGGATATCCTTAGCTGGGGCGATATAGCGATTCGCCGCGGTCTGATGAACCTGCATGGGCTTCCCGCTCTGACGAAAGAGCAGTTTGAGCATTTCCGTCTCCGTTATTCGCCTTACGGTTCGGTCGCCTCCATTTATTTATGGGAAATCTCGTTCAAGCAAGCCAATGGGGACCGGGCGGTTGTGCCAAATTAAGCCGCAGAAGGATCATAATTCTGACGGCATCTTCTTACTCTGCGAACAAATCCCGCATCGCAACGCATAAGCCTTGAAACCACCCCGACTCCACGTTGGGGTCTTTGCCATTAGAATAATAAGTAATGTCCGCGATTTCGCCGTCATCGAAAGTGTAAACCGTAACTTGTTCCTTCATTGGATCGACGATCCAGTATTCCTTGACCCCGCATTTCATGAATAAGTCGAGCTTGCGAATCAGATCTTTGCTCCGCGTGGATGGGGACAACACCTCTACCGCCAATGTCGGCGTGCCCGTATATTTGCCGTTCGCATCGATTCGGTCCTTGTCGCAAATGACCACTACATCCGGCTGGACGACGCAAATATTGTCTTCTTCCTTTTTCAATGTGATGTCGAAGGGGGAGACCACGGGTGTACAGGAAGGAGTTCCTTTAAACCAATTGTGAAACGTACCGATTAGTTCTTGTATGGCATATTGGTGTTTGAATGAAGGTGAGGCAAGGTTATACACGAAGCCATCGATTAGCTCTAAACGCTGTTCCGACGTTTCCACCATCTCAAGGAATTCTTCGTAGGTCACAGAGCCGCGGCTTAATTCATTTTTCGCCGCCTCCTCCTTAAGGAGTGTGTGATCAGCCTCGGAAAGAGCGGCTAATTTAGCCACATCCTTGCCGTTCCTCGTTACGATAATCTCTTCGTTCGCCTCCGCAAACTTTAAATACTTACCGAAATTGTTCTGCATATCGGTGGAAGAAACTCGCATAAGACTCACCTCGAATTAGCTTTTTTAAATTATTTTAGCTAATTATCTGGCAAGAATCAATAAGATATTAGCTAACTAACATTGCTAATTCGGCAATTGTATGACACTTCCTTCCTCCAGCATATCCCAGTTGGGAGTGGGAACGTCTGTCCGATTTCTCCATTCGCGAAACACGCGGCTTAATGCGATGATCTCAAGCGGAGAACCGTCGACCATCCGACTGACCGGGAGCAGATGATAAATCTTAAGAAATAGGCGGAGCAACTTAGGGTGGCTCCGGATAAACTTCGCTTGTGCCTTTGGTACCAGGGGATAACCGAGCGCTTCCAGGACGTCGAAGCCTTCGTTCATGGCTGCGACCATTTGCCGCAGCAGCTTGTTGTCCCCGGCGATTTTTTTCATCTGGCCGTTATGAATTAGGTTGCCGAAGTTGATCGCCAAAATCGGAATGATATGATTTTTTAGCCAAGCGTCGATATCGCCATGGTAAACAAGTTTGTATTTGACCTTGGCAAAAGCTTGATCCAACACTGCTCGAAAAGGAACGGGGCCATCCAGCGCACCGATGACCATCTGCACGCCGGCACGGACACTGACGATACGACCGGGTTCCCGCCGACCGGCGCTAACCTGGAATCCGAAGGCAACATTCTTCCGTGTAGAGCTATTCTTTTGTAAATAGTCCTGCATATCTCGAGCATCGGCGTTATTGCCTACAATCACGATGTTGCTGCTCCGGTTTGCCGCCAGAATCGGCAGGACCGAAGGAAAGTCCGAATATTTCATGACCACAAAGATGAGATCATAGATATCTTCCGGCTCCAGCGTCCGGATCACCCGAACAGGATCAATGGAGGTTTTGAGCTGGAAGTAATGGCGGATGACCAGACCGTCCCTCTCCAGTTCCTCCGCCCGAGCCCCTCTTGCCAGCAGATTTACGTCATTGCCTCCAAGTATCAAAGCATGGGTCAAATAACTGCCCAATACCCCTGCGCCATAGACTAAAACTTTCATGTTGCAATCCCCTCTTTCTAGATAATGAACAATTGTTGAATAAATAACGTTTGTTGAATTATAATCAACTTAGCATCCAAGGGATTCACGAATCAATCGGTAAAATTGCCGATTCCGTTGATAATTCAACACATGCGCCAGAATTGTTCAGCAGAGTGCGCGGAAAGGAAGGATCATGGATAGACGAATCATGAAAACGAGGCAGGCGATCATGGAAGCTTTTATCGGGCTGCTGGGGGAACAAGGGTTTGAAAAAGTCACGATTCACGAAATTGCGGACCGGGCGAACGTGAACCGGGGAACCGTCTATTTGCATTTTACGGATAAGTTCGACTTGCTGGAGCAGTGCATTGATACTTATTTGCAATTCTTGTACGAAGGTTGTCAGCCGGATGGGGATCTAAACGGGGAGTCCGCAAAAACGCAACTACTGCGCACTTTTGAATTTATTGAGCAACACGCCTCCGTCTACTCCATTTTGCTGACAAGTAAGGGAATACCGATCTTCCGGAACCGGATGATGGCAATGGTGGAACGGGGAATCGGAGAGAATATCCGAAGCTTCGGCATCCATACGGGAGTAGAGCCTGAGATTCTGGGCCAATTTCTAGCCAGTGCAATTGCCGGTCTGGTAGAATGGTGGATTCTCCAATCGATGCCTTACTCCCCGACGGAAATGATGGAGCAATTGCAGGTATTGTTGGAGCGGAATCTGCTGCCAATGTAATAACGGGCAGGTTCATGTCCGGATCATGGAGATTAAGGGCCGGGCAACCGTTTTGCTTTTTCTTGTTTGGTATAATACATGGTATAAAGCATGCAAGGAGATGTTCATGATCAGAATACTTGTGGTAGATGACGAGAGCAGCATTCGGGCGGCTGTAGCTTATGCACTACGTAGGGAAGGGTATGAAGTCGAGATGGCTGCGGACGGCCAGGAAGCGCTGGAGAAGGTGGAGACGTTCCAGCCTACAGTGATGGTGCTCGATGTCATGATGCCGCATCTAAGCGGTTATGACGTATGCCGCAAGCTGGATGGTCGGCCGCGACCCGCGATTCTGTTACTGACCGTCAAAGACGATATTGTTGATAAAGTGTTAGGGTTGGAGCTAGGCGCTGACGATTACATGACCAAGCCTTTTGATATGCGTGAACTACTGGCCAGAGTCAAGGCTCTATCACGCCGGGGAGGTTATAGCGAGCAAATACAACAGGAGCAACCTGATGTGCTGAGACTGGGGGAATTGTCCGCAGAGCTGTATAGCCGCGCGGTTTCTATTCAAGGCGAACGGCTGGATTTAACGCCGAAGGAATTTGATCTATTGGTATTGCTGATGCGCAATCCGGAGCGGGTCTATTCACGGGAAGAGCTGCTGGAGAAAGTGTGGGATATAGGTTTTGCGGGTGGCACCCGAACGGTGGACATTCATGTGCAACGTCTGCGTAAGAAGCTGGGTAATCACCACGGACTCATTCAAACGGTTTACGGCATAGGCTATAAAAGTACGGGGTCGCCTTAGATGAACGGCAGATTTCGGCTGGGCTTAAAGGGGAAAATGTCGTTGTTACTCGCCCTGCTGCTCGTGTTTATCGTAACCTGCCTGAGCGTGCTTGTACTGAGTGGCATCCGGGAGAACCAGCGGACGATGCTAGAGCAATCTTTTACAAGGCAGGCAGAAGCGGCCAATCTGCACGTGCGGGAGGAATACTTGACCGAAAGTCGGATTGCGCCGGATCAATTTATGATGCAGACGGGTCAACGGCTGGCCGTGGATTTGGGCGCGCAGAGCGGTATGGCAGTAACGCTGTACGCGGCGGATGGCTCATTTGCCGGCACCTCGCTGCCGTTTCAGCCTCGTGCCGATGTGCAGGATGCGCTGGAATTTACGGCTCAGGGGCAGTCCGCATACATTACCGAAGGGGATCAACTGTTGTTCCTTGCTCCTCTGTATAATGCCGAGCAGCGTCTGGGCACGGTCCAGTTTCATGCTTCGCTCGCCGAGCAGAATGCTTTTTACGCCCGAATTCGCCAGTTGTTTCTTCTTGCCGGTGCCACCGTGCTGGGTGTCGGTTTCCTAATCGGTTACGTGTATGTCCGCAGGCAGGTCAAAGTCATTGACCGGCTGAACAGGGCGGCATCACAAATTGGTCAAGGTAATTATCTGTCAGCTCCTTCGGTAATCAGAAAGGATGAGCTGGGCGAGCTTGCACAAGGAATCTATAAGATGAGCAGCAGCATTTCCACGTCTGTCGGTGCTCTGCATGGAGAGAAGCAGAAGCTGCTTGAAACGGTGGGGCGTTTGCGGGAATTGGAGCAGCAGCAAAAGCAGTTCATCGGCAATATCAGCCATGAGCTGAAGACACCGCTCACCTCGATTATCGCTTACGCCGATCTGTTGACGATGTACAGAGATGATCCTACCCTGCTGGACGATGCCGGAAGACAAATTCATGCGGAGGCACAGAGACTGTACAGTTTGGTGGAGAAGGCGCTGCAATTGTCAGCGATGGACGTTTACGAGTTTGAGACAGAGGCGGAGGCGGTTCCGCTAAGTCCCTTACTGGAGGAAGCTGTGGCCCGGCTGCAAGGAAAGGCGGACAGTTGCAGGGTTACGATGTATACTTCGCTTGTTGAAGGTGAAGTGTGGGCCGATCCTGAGAACTTGATGCACATCATGCTTAATTTGCTGGACAATGCGATCAAATATAACCGCCCAGGCGGGCAAGTTCACCTGATGAACTACATCGCAGAGTCAGCAGACGGAGCACGCCGGATGATTGTAGAGGTTGCCGATACAGGAATCGGTATCCCGAAGGAGGCCGTATCGCGAATTTTCGATCCGTTCTATACGGTCAGTAGAGACCGGTCAAGAGCTAGCGGCGGAACGGGACTTGGGTTAGCCTTAGTTCGCAATCTGATCGAGAAGCAAGGCGGAACTGTACAGCTCGTAGAGACGGGACCGGACGGGTCGCGTCTTAGGGTCGAGCTACTGCTACATGCCTTCAATACGGATAGGACAACATATACACCAAATGATATAGCCCGGAATGAGTGAGATCATCCGGGCTTTTCGCCGCGATTCAGACAATGCCGGTTTTCCGGATTGTTTACAAGTTCGTTACAAGCCGGATATGCTTACGCAATATTGTCTTTTTATAATAAAGGCCATGGGGAGCTTTGAAGAACTGCCGCCCGGGGTCAGAATAATTTTGTGAGCAGGAGGTCCCTGATGAATAAAGTGAAACACATCGCCGGTCTAATTGCCATGGCCTTGCTGTCTGCGAGTATCTTATTCGGTTGTGACGCAGAACAGGAAGGTAGTAGACAGGTACGCAGCACGCCGGATTCAACGGGTCAATCCGGTTCCGGGGCAACAGAAGGACAACGTGAACTGACCGTAGTCAAAGAGAAGAAACCGCCTGCTGAGCAGGGAATTGCCGTGCAACGCATACACCAGATGAATGGCGCCAATATCGAGAAATGGCTCTCGGACCACGAACTGGAGATCCAGGTCACCACGATGGAGAAACAGGCCACCGCGACGGAGGAAGCGCAATTTAGCTACCATAGGTTTCAAGTTGATCTAGAGACGGATGAGCGGCTGAGCATCAAGGAACAGACAGGAGCGGACCAGGGAGAAGTCATTAAATCTTCTCTATCGCCGGATGGGAAATACAGCTTCATTCAGACCTGGAAGGACAAATATAAGGCCGTGAACGAGATTGAGAATATGGCTACGGGGGAGCGGCATAAAGTCGCGGTCGACAATTATATGGAAGTAGGCGGTTGGATCAATAATGACTCCTATGTTCTTGCCGCCGGCTCGATGAAGGACCGGGGCGAAATATGGAACATCTCCGTGGACGGTACCAAGAAGAAGATCGAGCTTCAGGATCCGGATGTAGAGAGCTTCACCGAATTTGCTACGGGCAACGGGAAGATTTATTACACCGATGCCAAGAGTCGCCTGAAGAGCTTCACCCCTACACAATCCCAGCCAACTCTGCTCACAGAGGATGTCTCCACCTTCAGTCTGTCACCTGATAGTCAGCGGATTGCCGTCTCCACCTCAACAAGCAGCGGGCAGGAGAACTCGCGCCTGCTCATCTACGATACGGGGGGACATGTACAAGGTTTGTTGATCGGCAAGGGAGATTTAGTGTCCCATCAGTCCTGGTCCCCCGATTCCTCCAAGCTGGCCTTCGCGGTTTATACCGAGGATAAGGGCGGCATGAACGGAATCTATATCTTTGATACAGTCTCCGGCAAGGTATCACCGCTAGGGTTGTCGTACTACCCGGTATACCCGCTGAGCTGGAACCCTTCGGGCACGAGGTTGGGCATCACCGTGGACGATAAAGAGAAACTAATCGTTACGCATATTGTGGATTTCAAAAAATAATAGGATTACAAAAAGGAGAGAATAGTTGTGAAAAAAACATTATTAGCCACCGTCGTATTGGGAATGACTTTATCGGGAGCCGCCGGCGTGTATGCCGGAAGTAACCTGGAGAAGATCAACGCTTATCTGAATCATGGCATTACCTTCAACGTAAACGGTGCCGATCAGTCTTTAACAGACAGCAACGGCAAAAAGCTAGTGCCGATCACGTATCAGAATACGACGTATTTGCCGGTGCGAGCCATTTCCAACCTGGCTGGTATTGATGTAGAGTTCGATGCCGCTAGCCAGCGGATTCGACTGGAAAAGGAACAGAATGGCGAAAACAATGGGAATGAATGGACGACCATCAATTTCAGTGAAGCACAGATCAAGGCCATTAAAGAGGCATACGCCAAGTTTGAATCTTTTGAGACAGCCTATGCTCCACAGCAAATGACCAAAAACGATAATTACGTTAAAGCGGCGGCTGGGGGCGATGGAGTCAATCTGATCTTCAAGCATATGACCGTGAATGTGTCGCCACGGGATTATTCCACGGGGTATGAATCCAAGGAAGTTAAGCTGTCCAACGGCATTACCGCGAAGTGGTATACGCCTTCCGAAACGCCTATGCTCGGTTTCCAACTGGACGACCGGACCGTGACGATCAGCTCCCCTGACGGTTCACTAAGCAACAGTCAAATGGAACAGGTCGCGGTTAGCGTAGCTAAATTGAAGTAAGGAGTAGCTCCTTATGTGATCATTCGATGATATAGCAAAGGCTATCCAGAGACATTTGACCTGGATAGCTTTTTTATTGTGCACCTGGCCGATACTCAGGCGCTGTCTTGATCATGATGCTCCACCTATTCGACATAAGATGAATAATTTTTTTCTTCTTCATCATACAATGGCAACCCTGACATATAGTTGTCGGGGTTGCCATTGTATGATGATTACATAAGTAACCTACAAAAACCGGAGGTAATTAAAATGACAAATCATTGTGTGAGACTGTACGACTATCATGTATGGGCAAATAAAATAATCTTTAATCGATTAAAGGAGCTTCCTCGTCACATATACAATCAGGAAATTCAAAGTGTGTTTCCTTCGGTGTCGAAGGTGATGGCACATATATACAAGGTTGATTGCGGCTGGCTGGACATCCTTATGGGCAAAAGTATGAATGAAGCTATGGAAGCTTCTTATCAAATCGAGGCGGATGCAGAAGATAGCAGCCTGGAGGAACTAGAAGCTATGTATGACGATTTGGCCGTGAGATTCAAAGCATATATTAACGAGCATGCGGATCTTGAGGAAGAGGTTGTTTTGGATAATCCTTATGCTGGAATTTTGAACACCAGATATTCAGAGTTTATTATACAAGTTGTAAATCATGGTACCTACCACCGAGGTAATCTGTCTGCTATGCTTCGTCAATTGGGCCATTCCTCTGTTATGACAGAATATGGACTTTTTATGTACCACGATGAATCAAACCCTAGTTTGCCGACATCTCCTGCCAAATAGGACAAATAAACAATAGTTGAATAACACACATTGTCGAGCAGGCTGCCGAAGCCTGCCTTTTTTATTACCTAACGGTCAGGTTAATTCCAATGTATGGTATTATGGGAGGGAGTTATGTGAAGCAAGATAAATTGAATTCCTTGTGTTAAGGAGTGATAGATTGAAGCGTACAGGATTAGTCTTATTAGTATTAGCTATAATGTCCTTAGTGTCGGCTTGTAGTACTGACAACTCAGATAAGACCGTAAAGTCCGATACCACGGTTGAATTGTCTAAAGAGGTCCAAGCAAAAGAGTCTGACAATAATTCTATAAACAAGACCAATGGTAAGGAACCTGTTGAAAAGTTCTCTTACCTGAACCAACTTTCTTCAGCGAAACAGGACGCATTCACTCGATTTAAAGAGGATAGGAAACGGAGTTACCTGTACAATTTTACCCCTGAGGACATGGTATTGGCGTATCTATACTGTCTATCCATAGGGGACCCGGATTTGCTATATGATATTACTTTTAATGGCGGGCAACTTCCTGACAAAGATCAATTTCGGGAAGATTATTTTGAGTATGCCATGAACTATGATTCTGAGACAGCTGTACATTACAGATATTTCGATTCTATAAAAGTCGATGATAGTACGTCCCAGGAGAATAAGGTAACGGTACTTATTACGGTTAGTATAGAGAGAATAACACAATCCATGGCATTGGGATTACAAAAAGAAGATCAGGTATGGAAAATGGATATCTATCATTTAATAAAAGATTACAAAGATAAAGCAAATCAGAGAAAAACGGGACTATAGTTTTCTTGCTTTGATGACAAAAGTTACGGGAAGCATCTTCGCTTTTTTGGCAAAATCACTGTGATCGTCGCGCGCTTGCAACAACTCATCGTCGGATTGCTCAATCATTTCCTCAATGACAAACCCCGCTTTGGCAAGCGCGTTCACATAGGTTGATAGTTTCCGGTCCGATAAAGTCAGCGTACTATCCTCGAGGGATACCGAATACCAAGACTCGTCGAAATAACACTTCTTAAAAGCAAGCATATCATTCTCAGCAACAACACATTTGTGGATAGGATGGGACCAACTGAAAATAAATGCGCCGTCTTGTTTAAGATAAGAAGCGATCCTGCTAAAAGTCCCCTCAAGGTCGGTGGTCCAGCCGATCGCATAAACCGAATAAACGAAGTCAAAATAATCCTCCGGTATACCGCATTCTGCTTCCATGGGAGAACAGATCAATTTCGCAGAAAGACCGCTCGACTCTAATACTTGTGCGGTCTTTTCGAGTTGTCGTTCCGAAATATCCATGCCCCATAGTTCACCTGCTTGGCGTCCCCCCAGATATTGCAAGGAATGACCGCTCCCACAGCCTATTTCC
>DJTQ01000190.1 GCA_002439285.1 Paenibacillaceae bacterium UBA6304 | reverse complement strand
CATAGTGAGAAGTTTCGGTATCCTCATTGCTAATCGCCTTTTTAAGAATATCCATATACTTGAATGCGTCCTGTTTTAGCACATGGATCATAACTCTGCGCCGGTCGGCATGTTCATTGATTAATAACGCCTCCTCTATAGAAACCACGTTCAGTTCCTCCGAGGGGTTAAACTCCATTTGAATCCCCGACAACTGCTTCTCCATCCCGTCCGGCTCGAACAGTTCCGCCATGCGCTCAGGCCCCGCCGGCCGTAACCAGGACTTAGGCCAAAACAACGGAAACAACCACCCGATCAACGGGAAGGCGGAAACAACCACCCATCTCAGGAGCCAGTCGCGCAGCGTATGGCGATGGCGCACCCATAACAAGGCACCCGAGATGAGGATGTATGCTATAAGCACCCACTCAACCATAGGAAACTTCCTCTTCAAGTATTTTCAAAAATAGATTCCGCTCCGCAAACCTTGCCAAAATCCGGGTAGTGTCCTCTGGTCCCGTATTCGATAACAGAACCATCAGCTCATCCGCCGCCCCGAGTCCGATATAATCCGTTTCCCTCAGCATGGCTTTAAGTCTTTGCGAGAAATCGGTGAGCGAATCAACCGGACCGCTTTGGATCAGAAGCGAATAGTTAATGTTAAGCTTGTCTTTGGCCATTCTCTTGTTCCTCAGAATCGATTGGAACACTTCATGCGTCAGGATCGGAGAGTCGCCCACATAGCGTAAACTTTCGGTAGCCTCCACATAAGAGAAAGCTCTTGATAGAGAGGAAGATACCAGTTCCACCGTAATCTTGAACAAGTTTTGATAATACAGAGAAAAGTTCTCAAACGGCATATCGTCCAAGGCAATGATGGCTACCGTCTCGCCGCGTCTTTGAACCGGAGCGACCATTAAAGGAATTCCAGGTTTGAGTTCTTTGTTGACATAAATCTGATCACCGAGGAAGACCCGGCTGACATAATCATGTTCCTCCACTTTCAGTGACTTTGCCGCCTCCTCCCTGATATTCAAGGAATGAGCTACCAGCCTTAAGTAGTCGCGATTCGTATTCGCAATGTAAATGGACACGGCCCTGGTATTCATGATTGACTCGATCACATTGATCGTGGAAACAAAGACTTCATCCGGCTCCAGACTGTCCAATTCTTTGGTAATCGAATGAATTTTGCCGAAACTGTCCCCGCTGTTCATAATTCGCTGTTGCAGCTCATTCTTGACTTCACGAACCTCCCGGTACACTTCATTGAGGAATTCGTATTTCTCCCCAAGCTCTTTGATTTCGTTATCCTGGGAAGCAATCTTGCCGTTCTTACGCTCGACCGCATAGCCGACCACAAGGCCAATGCATAAATAAATGGCGATTTGAAAGAAAAAGTCCGTATCGTACAGCATCGAGATAAGTTCATGCCCGTCAAGCAGACGCTGATAAGTCAGCAAGCAGACGGATAAGGCAACTGCTATAACCGACTGACGATTGCCGTACAAAATTCCAATAATGGTTATGTAGAACATCTTGATGTCAATGAATGAATAAGCCATATCCCATTGATTTAAAGTGAGCCAAGAAATCAAGATGAATGCGAGTAAATTCTCTAAGTAGGGTTTGAATACTTGGATAAGATTGTGAGTGCGTGATGTGGGGTTGGTACCTTGATGCGCAGTTACATGGATGGTGGAGTGTTGCTGTCTGAACCAGTCGTACGTCTTGGTTAAGCCTTGCCTGAGCCCATACATCGGAGACCAGTCAAGATCCTTCTTGATTTTCTCATTATGGAGTACGGAACGGTGAATATCTCCGCTTCTGGCCCCCTGATAAATCAGATCGGGCTGGGTGCCATGCAATTCTTCGAACAATCTGATCAGACTATTTACTGAAGTCTCCGTTTGGGTAGATAAATTATAAACGCCCGTAAGTTGTGAATACGAAGCCCTGTATATAGCATCCGCTATATCCTCTACATAAATGAAATCACGAGTCTGTTCTCCGTCGCCGTGAATATATATGCTTTGTCCAGCAACAATCAGATCTGCAAAAATCGAAATGACTCCACCCTCTCCAATACTGTTCTGCCGAGGCCCGTAGACATTGGAGAACCGGAAGCACAGTGTCTCCAGGCCGTATAGGTCTGTCCACTTCCGACAATAGGTTTCGCCCACCCATTTGCTCATCCCATACGGTGAAATCGGATTGCAGGGGGCCGACTCGGGTAGAGGGACGTCCTCACTTGTTCCGTAAACCGCGGCTGAAGAGGCGAAGATAACCTTCTTGGCGCTATATTTACTCGCCAGACTGAGCATATTTACTAGCCCTAAGACGTTTGATTTGGCATCCTGCCTGGGATTCTCAACCGAGGTAGCCACATTGACTTGTGCGGCCAGATGAATGACGGCATCAAATTGGTTTGAAGAAAAGATTTCCTCGCATTTCTGATCCTCAACGGACAACTGATATCCCCTGTGCTTGAAGTTCACATTGTTCAATTTGCCGGAAGACAAGTCATCGATGATAAAGACCTCGTATCCTTCCTTATGAAACCTTTCCGCAACATGAGACCCGATAAAACCGTATCCCCCTGTTACCAAAACTTTCATTCTACCACCTCTTCTTACTGAGATCATCAACTTAAATCTTTAATTTTGTAATATATATCACACTATCTATAAATCCATATAATATCATACTACCCAAATATACACTACCAATTTTTAACTGCAAAAAACCCGACTTTAGACGGATTTCGGAAAAAATACATATCCTGATCCGCCCAAACCCGGGCCTTTTCATCCAGTTCCATCGATCTATTCCCGTATATCCGGGTTATTTGAGAACCTCTTGCACTGCGGTCATATCCCCGCTCTTCGGCAGTTTATACTTATCTGAGTCGTTCCATACATAGCCTATTTTTACAGTGCTGCTTTGAGTAAGTTTGCCAAGATCATTCCAGAATAGAGAAACCTCCAACAGGTCATCTGAGAGGAAGTAACTGGAGGAATCCGAGTAGCTCTTCAAAAATTCCCACTTCCAAGTCGTTCCGTTCGTCCCGCTATACCGGTACAGTCTGCCGTTCTCAAGCAGATAGTCCGCCCCGCTCGATTTCCAGTAAGGGGCTTTAAATCCCGTGTTTATATTATTATCCGTATTGATGAACAACTGGCTCTTGGTAGTCAGTTCACTACCTTGAACAACAATATACAGAGCGTTGGCATCCTTTGCCGCCTTCATCGACGAAGTTTTGCCTGATCCCGCCGAAAGTATAGGGATCTTACTCCAGTCCCCGGCATCGCCATCAATCGTAATTAACGAGACCGGGGTGACAACATTCGATCCGGAGAACTCCATAGCTCCGATATCGACCGCCGTTCCCCGGATTCTGATCCCTCCGGTCAGATCGTATTCTCCTGGACTCAACGCTGATCCTTTATCGATGGCGGGGGATCCCTTTTTCAACTGAATATCACGGGGCGCCTTATTCACAAATAGCGGATTTCCAAACTGGGAGCGGGCATCATTTCCCGTCCCTTGCTTGAAGGCCGCCAGCGAACTGTAGCTCTTTCCGCTCCATCTCCATTGACTGCCGGCCGTTCCGGTCGAATTATAATACAGATTATAATCAAACAGATTACCGGATCCGCTGCTGTTCACTTTATTTACCGACAGCTTCCGCGAATTGCTATAAATAATGTTGTTCTTGAACTGATTGCCGGTATTGTTCCATTGCAGGGTGATATCCCCGTAGCCCTGTCCCAGACTGTCATTCTCCACAAAAGTGTTATTCACGATTACATTCTGCGATGCTCCCCCGTTACTTGAGCTGGAGCCACCCAAAATCAGGCCGGCACCATAGTTGTCATGAATGTAATTGTTTCTTACGATGATGCCGCTGGTCGTTTTCCCCCGCTTTTCACTGGCAAGCTCAATCCCGAAATCACTATTATAGATCTCGTTTCTCTCGATGGTCACCTTCGTCGCTCCGTCGGCGTATATTCCTCCGGCGGCATGGATCCCGGTTCCATAAGCTTTATTCCCAGAGGAGTCGATGCGGTAGACTACATTGCCGGCAACTACACCGTTGCGAGTCTGGTCCACGCATGAACTGGAGCAGGCTCCATAGAACCCGGCCAGTTCAATGCCGATATTGTTATTCTCATAAACCCGGTTATTGGTCACCGAGAACCCGTCGATATTGCCGCTTAAAGTCAGCGACTCGCTCTTCCCGGTGATTAAATGATGGACCTGATTTCCTTTGATCACCAGGCCTGTTATTGCAGTGGAAGTGTTCCCCAGCACATGGATACCATGCCCGTTGCCTTCCTTGGAGGTGTTCTCAATATGGTGAACATTATTGTTCAGCAATTGAATCTGGCTACTTCCGTCCTTAACCCGAATTCCGGCAGGATCTGCAGAGGAGCTGGAGGTAGTCAAATTCCGGATTTCAAAGCCGGATACCGTAACATAATTTACACCGGAAAGCTGCACCAGCGCCTGGCTTCTCGACAACGAGAGCCCCGTTCCGTCGATAATAGGTATTTCCTTTTCATAATTTTGAATAATAATCCG
>DJTQ01000188.1:611-7736 GCA_002439285.1 Paenibacillaceae bacterium UBA6304 | reverse complement strand
TATATCGTTCGACGAAAGGCTCCAGGCTTTCCCCGAGATACAGAATAGCCATCTTGGCCTATAGCGATGAGGTCTATGACCTTCTGGACGGCGTGAAATCGATCGACCGGATAGCTAATAGCGGCAGCCTGCCCCAGCTATATCCCAAACGTTTCACCGACACGGCAAAAGCGTTCAGACAAGCGGAGAAGATCTTGCAGTCGGAGCTACCGAATTTGCAGTACAGCCCGGCTCCTCTCGTATGCCATATGACTGACGGTGTATACACGGGAGAAGATCCGGAGCCGATTGCCGAACGGATCAAAGCGATGGAAGTGCCGGATGGTCGTGTATTGATTGAGAATATTTTTATAACGGACGAGGCCGTAGGAGGGAAGATTCGGGATATCAAAGCATGGGGAGGTATGCAGCCGGGAAGCTTCTCCGGGGATCCATACACCGAGAAGTTGAAGCGGATGTCTTCCGTACTTCCGGAATCCTATCGCGAGATGATGATAGAGTCCTCCTATTCCCTGAAGCAAGGATCTCTAATGATGCTGCCCGGTACCAGTGCAGATTTAATCGCTTTGGGATTCCAAATGTCTGCTGCTACGCCGATAGGGTAAGGGGCGAAAGGAGAATCGGATGAATACGACAATGCTAACCCTGATCATAGAATCGTCAGGACGATCAGTAGATTTGGAATTACCGGGAGAAGTGCCGTTGAGAGAAGTTCTTGCCAAGGTGCTTCCGGGACTGGAAGAATGGGGGCCGTACCCTTTTACGGACACGGAGTTTCAATATTTGATCAGCAACGGGGATCAGCGCTGGAAGCCGATTGATCCGGGGCGCACCTTGAACGAGCTGGAGATTATGGACGGCTCCTATATCAGACTGGAGAAAAGACAAAGTTATTCAACTCATTCTCAGGATTAAAGCAGGAAAGGTGACGCAAATTGTTTCCACCCGAACATAACTATTCGTTTTCGCTCTTGGGCCAGGATTACCGGATCGAAGAGCATCCACGCTTTGCGGGCGTGCCTTACGGACAAGAAGGCAGACAAGGAACGGTATACAAAATAGTACGGCAGGAAGATCAGGAGAGCTTTGCCTTAAAGGTGTTTCGTCCTTCCTTCAGATATCCTACGGTTATGAAGAAATCGGAGGTTATTTCAAGGTATTCCAGTCTCGCGGGACTGAAATCCGGCTCCAGAAGGATCATTCATCCGCAGGAGAGTAAAGAACTGCTCAGTACATATCCTGAACTTCTCTATGCTGTAGTAATGCCTTGGATCGAAGCGGAGACTTGGAACGATATTTTAACATCGAGACGTGAACTTTCCGTGGAGGATTGCAGGAAGCTCGCCGAGAATTTTGCCGGCACCATGATGGAATTGGAAGAGCATGGCCTGGCGCATACCGATCTGTCCTCTTCCAATGTCATGATAGAGTCCACCGCCGGAGAATTGAATTTTCAATTGGTTGATTTGGAGGACCTTTACTCTCCTCAGCTTGAAGAGCCGGATGATTTGCCGGATGGAATCGACGGCTATAGAGCGCCGTTTCTCGAACAGGATATGCAATGGAGCCCCTATGTAGACCGGTTCTCTGGTGGAATCCTGATAGCCGAGATGCTGACCTGGTGCGAACCGGGCATACGCGAGAAATGCTGGGGGGACAGCTTCTTTGCACCAGGGGAATTGCAGCAGGAGAATGAGCGGCAGTCCATAATGATTCAGACTTTGGAGAAATTGTACGGCTTGCCGGTCTCGGGGTTATTTGAACGGTTGTGGAATGCGGAGCAGATTCAGCAATGCCCTTCTTTCGGGGAATGGTCCATTGTTATTGAAGCATTATCTGCGACGGAGGTCTCCATGGCATTTGATTCGGATGAATCCGAAGAAGACTCGCCGCCGGCCGTTGGACCAAGTGCCATCTTCTTGCATGAAGATGATGAGGAGAATGCTATTGAAGGGCGAAGGGCGTCTAGGGAGCATTTGCTCGACGTAGATGGGGAGAATCGGTTGGTTAGGGCCCGGACGATTGAGCAACAAGGCAAGCTGTCCGCTGCCCTATGGGAATATGGCCGGTTAATCGACGGTATTCCGCCAGGATCTTCACTGTACAGAGAAATCGAAATTGTAATTTCCTTGATTCAAGAGAAGCTGGATGAACCTGAAGAAGATCAAATTACGAACATCGGCAAGATTCGCGAGCAGTATAAGGCGACGACGGACGGAGGCAACAATCTTTATGCCAAACTTTGGATTGTGCTGCTTGGAGCATCCGTGGTCATTATTATCGTCGCTCTATTAGCGTACTTACTATAACTTTCCTTAAAAGGAGGAGAGAACGGGATGACAACATCGGAAGAAGAGATCATCTTTCATCTATCCAAAGAAGAATTCTTTTTTCTTACTCAAATGCTGGACATCAACTACATTGCCGGTTTTGGGGATCCCTTCCAGGGCTATTTGATGGAAGAGCTTGAAGAAGAATATCAAAAGGTGAGACAGGGCCTCATGGACAGGGGATTTTTGATCCCGATTGAGGGGTCGGAAGAGCTGGAAATGGATGAATTGCTGGGGATTTGTTTGACCTGCTGCGGTTCCGATACGGCTGTCTTTTTAAAGAAGAATGATCATGAGATCGGGGACTACGAGGCCTTCCTTCACTTTACGCCTAATTTGGTCGTGGAGCGGACACCGGAGGGGAATGGGATTGCCCTAACACCTGTAGCCAATGCAGAACTGACCATGAATATCCTGGCGAGATTCCTCCCTCTTACTGTGAGTAGTGAGAAGCTGATCCATATCATACTGGATGAAATGAACATAAATGCCTGGGATGCTTTGAGCAGTCAGGACAAGAGGGGGCTTTTGAAGGCAAGGGAGATTGACTTGGATGTGACGGCCGATATTCTTAGCGTTGAGACCGAGCCGGAACGGTTAGCGACGATGTCATTCTGGAGCAGGTACGGTATTGGTTGGGAAACGGAAAGTTACCGCTACAGTAAGCGAGGGAGCGACCTTCTCTTAATTACAGAGCCGGATGAGAAGAAATTATGTATCAGGGAGTACCGCCCGGAGCCAGTCCTTACAGCGTTGGAACAATTGGCGGCAAAATTCGATTTGGTCAATGAGGGGGCATAAGAATGGGAAATCGCATCAAAATCGAGCCGGAACAGATTAAGAATATCGGGGATCGGTTCCTGCAGTGTTGTGAGCAGAATCTGCAGATGGCTAAAGAGTTGAAGTCACTCATCGATGGACTGGAGGGAAATTGGGAGGGGAAATCACGTGAAAGGTTCTATTCTTCCTATCAAGATGCGCATAAGCAATTGGAAAGTGTCTCTACATTGCTGAAGAGTGTAGGGGATGAACTCAAGGCTATATCCGAAAGGTTCAGAAAAACGGATGCGAGTACATAAGGAGGGAATTTCATGCCCATTCGTGTCGATGTTGGGGTGTTGGAGAGTATAGCCAGACAGGTTCGCAGCGGAAGCAGGCAATTGCAGAGTGAGGGATCACGTATGCATAATAGCGTGCAGATCATGCTGTGGGCCGGTAATTCCTATCAGAGGTTTACTAAGGGATTCCAGGAGACCCATGCCAAACTGAACAGAACCAGCGAACAGATGGATGCTTTTGCGGATCAACTGGAGAGAATTGCGGAAGCATTCCGTCAGGCGGATCTCGAGGAAGATCGAAGACGCGAGGCCGAGGAGAGAGCCCGGCGGGAACGTGAAGCGGCTGCTCGCTCGACGGCAAACAAGAGGAAATAGGGGGATGCGGTTTGAAAATCGAAGTGGATGTTGCCAGTTTGAAACAAACCGGTAAAACTTTAAGTTCTGCAGTCAGGGAAATTGAAGATATTCAATCCGGTTTGCAGCGAGCGATGAGCCGATTGACGATGGAGAGCCGGAGGCGCTCCGACGTGGACAGTAATTTCCGGTTGATCAGCCAACGGCTCGATGAGCTGAACAGGGAACTGACCGAGCTCTCCAAACTGGCGGTACGTAAAGGAGAGCAGTTTGCGGAAGATGACGCTTACGGTCAGAAGATTAACACCGGTAAATGGTGGAGCGTATTCAAGACGGGCGTTAGCATAGCATTGGATTTCTGTCCGATTATAGGAAATGTCAAAGGACTTGTAGAAGCGGTTACCGGTCGGGATTTAATTACAGGGGACAAGCTGGCTCCTTGGGAACGAGCTTTGGCTGTTGTGGGTCCGCTGGGTAAGACGGTCCGTAACGGGGTCAAGGTAGTAAAGTTCGCCGACGAGGTTGCGGACGGAGTCAATTTTGTCGCCAAGCATAGCGATGATATAGCAGGCTTAGCGGGTAAAGCGGACGACGCTGCGGAAGTTCTAACTTATGGCGACGACATCGCCGGTCTGGCGAACAAAGCGAATAATGCTACCGACGCACTAAACGATACTTCCAAGTTAGCCGATTCAACGGCAGATGTAGCCAGCGCGGGAAGCCGTGTCGCGAGCGCTTCCAAGGCAGGAGATGGCCTGAGTGAGGCGGGGCTGGAGACAGCGGCTGCGCTTGCGGCTGCGAGCGGTATCGGGGCAGCCACAAGTGCGGTCATTTCAGGAGTATCGAAATCAGGTAAAGCCGTGGAGGCGGTAGGTGATGCGGCGAGTCAAACGAGCAGGACGTTAGAACATATGAATGATGCTAAGAAGGCTGGAACTAGTGCAACCTCCGGTGCCGCTGACGCATCGCGTAAACAAACCCAAGATCTCGCTGAACGTAATTGTGGTAGCTTGACCGGCGATCCGATCCACGCGGGCACGGGGGATCAATTAATTAGCCATACAGCGCTCAGATTATATGGAGCGGCTACGTGGCCATTTGTTATTCATTATCACTCCGGATTGCTGCAGCATAGCGAAATGGGGGCCGCATGGACCCATAATTATGCCATGTCTTTGCAAATCGAGGCGGGAACTTCATCGGACAGCCCCGAGATTACGGTCTTCAGGAATGCTTCCAGACGGAACAAGTATCGTATGGATGCGGATGGTGTATTCAGGACAGATGATATCGATGTCAGGTTCGACGAACTTTATCCGGTTGAACAAGGCTATAAGCTGGAATGCCGCAAGAATCACGAAACATTCCTCTTTTCCGAGACCGGGGTGCTGTTGGAGCATGTGAATCAGGAAGGACAAGCGTTAATTGCTTCTTATAATGAACGGGGATGGATCGAGCAATTAACCGACAAGATTACAGGAAGAAGTTTGGGCTTTGTTTATGATCAATCCGGACTGCTTACTTCAGTGGAAGATACAGAGCGGACGGTGAGATTTGAATATAACGACAAGGTGCAGATGACCCGTTTTATCGATGCGAATGGAAATGCTACGGATATGATTTGCGACGAGGAAGGCAGAATTTTGTCCGTGACGGTTGACGGACAGCTTCAGTTCGAGAATACCTTCGATGCTCAGCACCGGATTGTGGCTCAGCGTGATGCTAATGGACATCTTTCTTACCTGCATTATGATACGGAATCCACCCCTGGGCAGACGGTGACCACCTGGACGAATCCGCTGGGGCATCAGACGAAGTATGTTCACGATGAACAGTATCTGTTACAGGAAATCGAGTACCCGGACGGCCGCAAAGTTAACTATACATATAATGAGTACGGGCAGGAAGTTGATCGGAGATACTCGGATGGAACTGGCACCTCCTACCTTTATGATGAACGGGGACGCCAGGTCCAGTATACGAATGAACTGGGGCATCAAACACACTTCTATTATGACGAACATGATCTGCTCATCAAGGAAGTGGATGCGGAAGGACAATCAACCACTTATCACTATGATGAACAGCTTCGTCTCATAGGAGTCACTAGGGCGGATGGCAGCACCTCGGAGACGGGATATACCGCAGAAGGGCAGAAGTCTTTCTATCGTGATTTTAGCGGATCGGTCGGAAGATTCTATTATAAGAATAATGGAGAGCTAGAGGCATGGGAGGATGCCGAAGGACGGCTGACCAAGGTAGGACTGGATGGCGCCGGCCGGATCACAAGGGTGGAGAATGCACTTGGCTTCGAGTTCACTCGTGAATATGACGGTAATGACAATTTAATCCGCACTAGCGACGCACTCGGTCATACCTGGGAGTACCGATATAATGTGGACGACCACCTGGTAGGGTCCAAGGATCCCTCTGGAGCCGAACACATGTATACCTACACCGCTTCTGGGAAATTGGCGAGTGTTACGAACCCGTTATTACATACTATTCAATACGACTATGACCAAGCGGACCGGCTCGTTTCCGAAGTCAATCCGATAGGGGACACAACAAGGCTCCAATACGACGCTGTTGACCGGCTGATTACGGTAATTGATCCATTGGATCGGGAGACTCGCTATAATTACGATAATTCCGGAAGATTGCAGGCTGTTATAGATGGAGAAGGACGGTTGGTTAAACAACTGACTTATGATGCGGCGGGGAATCCGGTTGCCGTCACGAACGGGCTTGGCCAAACGAACCGTTACCGTTTTAATCATAATCATCAGATTACGGAGGAGAACGACGCCGCGGGACGTGTAACCCGGTTTAAGTATGACGCACTGGCTAGATTGGCGGAAGTGGTGGAAGCAGAGCAGGCCTTCTATCGTCAGGAATATGATGCAGAAGGCAGAATTACGGTTTACGAGGATGCCAACCGGAACCGGACTGAATTGCGTTACGATAGAACAGGTCTCCTGGTTGAGGAGAAGAATGCATCCGGTAATGAAATCGCTTATGAGTATGACCTGCGGGGACTTCTCGCCATGCGGGTCAATGCAAGACGGCAATCTACAGCTTACCGCTATGATGCTGCCGGCCGGCTGATCGGCCTTGAGGACGAGGTAGGCCGAATTCAACTCGACTATGATGCCAATGGGCGTGTTGTTTCTCTCGCTGAAGGGGAGTCTGTGTTGTCTCGCGTCTATGATGCTGCGGGTCGTTTAATATCCAGTACAGATACGCTGGGAAATACGATCGGTTATGCGTATGACACTGCTGATCGCCTGACGATGCTTACTTATCCGGATGGCAAACAGGTTCACTACCGGTATAACGCTGCCGGAGAAATGGTGGAAGTCAAGGACTGGCGGGGGCGGGTG
>DJTQ01000188.1:0-366 GCA_002439285.1 Paenibacillaceae bacterium UBA6304 | reverse complement strand
GCTACAATTATGACCGTAGCGGGAAACTGGCGGAGACGACGCGGGCGAACGGGACTCGGGAGAGAAGAACGTATGACGCGGCCAGTCGATTAGTCCGGATCCAGGACAGCAATTTGCACGGGATGATGCTCCAACAATTCCGATTCACCTACAACGAGATCGGCCAAATTATTCAGGAAGAAGACAAGCAGTATACGTACGACCAATTGCGGCGTCTAAGCTCGGGCGCATCCCACGGACGAGTGGTAAGTTATGAGTATGACCTGGGCGGCAACCTGACGCACACCCAGGATTCCATGACCAGTCGGGGCACAACCTTCCAGTATGCTCCCGACAATCGCTTGCTCGCTCTTGAAGACTACCCGG
>DJTQ01000101.1 GCA_002439285.1 Paenibacillaceae bacterium UBA6304 | reverse complement strand
CAAAATTAACTGGAAAACCTCCATCAAATTCGACGGTTGTCTGCTGTACAGACGTTAAACCGGCTAATTAGATGGAGGTTTTCCTTTTAAATCTACTATTGGGGCTCGATTGCTAAATATAGCTTCATGTTTTCCAGTTAATTTTACCAGAAGTACAACGCTCCAATCACCGCCGCGAGCAGCAGGCGATATACCGCAAACGGCACCAGTTTGATCCGATCGATCAGCTTCAGGAAGAAGCGAATCGACAAAAGCGCGAATACAAATGCGCTAAGGAAGCCGACGATGAAAAAGGGCAGCGCGTCCAGCGTGAAATACTCCCAGTTTTTCAGCAGAGACAAGCCGCTGGCCCCGGCCATGATCGGTACGGCCATGATGAAGGTGAAATCCGCCGCCGCCCGGTGGCTTAGTCCGAGCAAGACGCCGCCGGAAATCGTCGAACCGGATCGGGAGAAGCCCGGCCAGATCGAGATACATTGAAACAGGCCAACAGCAAGCGCTTGTTTGTATGTGATTTGATCGACCGACTCCGTCTTTGGCTTCACGGGGCCGAAGCGGTCCGCCGCGATCATCAACAGGGCTCCCGCCACAAGTCCAATCAGGACGGTTGCTGTGGAGAACAGATACTCGTCTATAACATCCTCCAACAGGAAACCCAAAATTCCGGCCGGGATCAGTCCGACGATGACCTGAGCCAGCTTGAGGCGCGGACCTTCTGCGCTTCCGGTTGAGCTTTGAACTCCGCCTTGGCTCCAAGTTGAGTTACCGCCCTGCTCTCTGCGCTGGCCATGGCTTCCGTCCTCCTCCTCACTCCGTTTCCGACTGAACCGCGAGAGACCCAGCAACTGGATGAAACGGTCTTTGAATACAACCAGCACGGCCAGTATCGAGCCCAATTGAATGACAATCTTAAACGTATTGGCCACATATCTGGATGCAAACAGTTGCTCTGTTTTCAACCACATGTCATCCACAATAATCATATGCCCGGTGGAGGAGACCGGAGCGAATTCCGTCAACCCTTCCACCAAGCCGAGAATAACCGCTTTGATTAGCGCTAAAATATCCATGGTTTGATCTCACTCCACTTATCTATTAACCCTATCTCAATCCACTCCGAGATTTAGGCTCGTTTTCTTCTCCGCATCAGCAAATACACACCTGCTATAGCGAAGAGGGCAATGATCGCATAGGCAATGTTTGAATAGACATCCATAAACCCGACGATTTTGCCCCACGACCCACCTACGGCAGCACCTACCGAAACGAGCACGATGTTCCAGATCAACGTGCCGATGGTCGTATATAACAGGAACAGGCCGAACTTCATCTTTGACATTCCTGCCGGAATGGAAATGAGGCTGCGAATCAACGGAATCATGCGGCAGAACAGCACTGTCCAATAGCCGTACTTGTCAAACCAGGCGTCCGCGCGGCGGATATCCTCTTTTTTGAGGCGAAGGAAACGTCCATAACGATCAATCCACCCTTCCAGCCTGTCCACGTTGATCAGATAGCCGACCCCGTAAAGCACGACGGCACCGAGCACCGATCCTACCGTAGCCGCCGCAATCACCCCGGTCACCGTCAGGCTCGAATAAGTAGTCATAAACCCGCCGAACGTCAGAATCACTTCCGACGGAATCGGAGGAAATACATTTTCAATCGCAATCAGCAGCAAAATCCCCGCATAGCCGAACTGCTCCATAATATTAGTAATCCAGTTTTCCACAGTAACCTCCTGTTATATAAGCTGAACCTTTGAAATAGATGAATGGACACCTTGCCTACATCACTTTCTTTTGATCAGCTTATATAATTAATGATCCGCTTTTTGCAAGTTACGCAAATAACGGGCGCGAATAAACCAAAAGTATACAACCTGCACGAGGCAAAAGCTCGCCAGTATGGCTCCGGCTTCCCACGCAATCGAGATAAACAGATAGCTTTGCAGCGCGATAAAGGCAAACATACTATGGACCATTGCCAACCCGATCGGCAGGAAAAACAGCAGGCTCAGCTGCCAGGTCACCATCTTCTCCATTTCCCGCCGTGTCACGCCCAGTTTGGATAAGGTAACATACTGTCGCCGGTCAAACTCAAGATCGCTGTATAGTCGAAAATAGAGAAAACTCCCCGCCGCGATAAAAAATACGGTTCCGACAAGCAGCGCAAGAAACAGCAGCGCTCCATAAGTGGTCCGCTGGATCTCATACAGGGTCCCGCTCACGGTCATAGCATAGGGCTCGGAGTGTTCGTAAGCCATTTTACCGTTATCCGTAAGTCCGATGCCGACACCTGCCGTCTGCTCCAGCGTATCCGTATAAAAAGCGTAATAAGTTTCCCGCTTCGACCCTTCTTCCAGCTTGTCAAACAGGGCATCGCTCACCACGAGCCCCGAAAAAGTACCCTCCAGCCCGTCGCCAAGCTCCGGCATTAAATATTCGGGAATGGATACATGCTCAGTAATTCCCGTTTCATGCAGTTGCAAGCCGTTAGAATTCAAAGTGTAACTGGCCGGCTTCCTCCCTTGAAGCAGCAGCTTCTCCCGCTGCGAGCTCAGCAGAACGAGCGCTCCGGAATCCGAAGGAGAGTGTTCGTTGAACGAAAATCCGGCGGATACCACCAATTGCCGATAATCGGAAAAAGCGATCAGAGGCAGCATATCAGGCTGGGAAGCCAGTGAAGTAGATGACACGGAAACATAGATCACATCTGCTTTTTCAATGCGAAATGAAATTCCTCGTTCCGACAGTTCCCTCGAAATCCCGCTCAAGTGCGCTTCTACCTCTTCGTTCCCTTCCTTAGCCAAGTAACCGATCTGAGAAGGATGGTCCATCGCAAATTCCCCGGACAGCCGGTTGATCGAAGCGAATACGCCCATAGCACAGAACGTGACCGTCGAAATAATCGTGACGAGAAACAGCATCCGTGCATTGTCCTTCATCCGGTAAGCCAGGTTCGAGATGAGTACGAGATGGGTCTTTTTCCAATACAGAGCCAGTTTCCCCTTCGCGAAACCAAGCAAGGCGATACTCCCCTGCGTAAAAAAAAGATACGTCCCGGCAATCGTCATCGCGGTCACCGGCAGCATTCTAACTTTGACCGTAGAAGCCGTCGCCGTAGCAGCCAACGCATAGCTGGCCAACAGGAGAACTAGGGCAAGGAGCGCGGATATTTTCGAAACCTTCGGCTTTACGTCCCGTTTGACGCCCGATTGGATTAGATCGATCAGCCGGGTGGAACCCAGCAGCATCGTCGTACTAAGCGAGATAACGAGAAAGAGCAGCAAAAAAGCGATCACCGTCAACAGAATGCTGGAAAGCGTGACATGAAACTGCAGCGCCTCGATTCCAAGCAGGCTGGAGCCGGCCATCAGAAACAGTTTGGCGGTCAGCAATCCGGACAGGATTCCGGTCGTTAGCGATGCCGCTCCGATCAGCATATTTTCCAGAAAGACCATCTTGCGGAGTTGGCGGACCGTCATCCCGTGCAGAAGCAAAAGACCGAATTCCTTTTTGCGTGAACGCAGAAACGAGCCGACGGAATAAAGCACAAACAGGAAGCAAAAGACGAACATAATGATTTCCGCTTCCGCAAGCACCAATAGTGCCGAGTTCCAGGCAACCTGTTGCTTCAAATCCGGATGGAACAAAAACAGCGCGCAAACAAAGAAGACCATCACCGAGAAGGCGCTGCTCAAGTAATAAGCGGCATAAATCCGCTTGTTGCGCAGAACGTTACTAAAGGCGAACTGACGAAAGGTGATGGGTGTCCCCTCCCAGTAACGACATCATATCGATGATTTTTTGGAAAAAGGCCTGCCGGTTCTCTCCCCGGTAAATTTCGTTATATAATCTGCCGTCCTTAATAAAGAGCACACGGTGACAGAAGCTGGCCGCAAAAGCATCATGCGTCACCATCAAGATCGTCGTACGCTCTTCCCAGTTCATCATGGCAAATGCCTCCATGACATCTTTGGATGCCTTGGAATCCAGGTTTCCGGTAGGTTCATCCGCCAACACCAGCGAAGGATGGTGTATCATCGCTCTGGCAATCGCCGTCCGTTGCATTTGACCACCCGAAATTTCCTGGGGATATTTCTTCATCACGGCCTCGATGTCCAGCCTGCGGGCAAGCTCCAGAGCGCTTTGCTTCATCTGCAGAACAGGCGTACCGTCAAGGGTCAGAGGTAGCACGATATTCTCCTCGACCGTCAGCGTATCCAGCAGGTTGAAATGCTGAAAAATAAAGCCGAGCTCCCGCCGCCGAAACAAGGCCATCCGTTCCTGGTCCATGTCATGCGGGTTCTGGCCGCCGATCATCACGCCGCCCGAGGTCGGCTCATCAATCGTCGCAATCACGTTCAGCAAGGAGGTTTTGCCGCTTCCCGACGGTCCCATAATACCGACAAACTCCCCCTGTTCCAACGAAAAGGCCACGTTATCCAGCGCCCTCGTCGAGATCGTACCTTCATAGATTTTGCATAACTCCCGGACCTCCAGAACAGCCATCCTTTCGACTCCTTCCCTACGACTCTTATTATACTTTTGTCCGAATGGAGCTAACCATGGCTCAATCTTACATTCACCTTACTCATTTGTAAGGTTAGTGACTTCTGCACGGAATACGAAACGTACCAAAGTCCCCTGGTCTACAGCAGACTCCAGCTCAACCCGATGCCCAAGCTCATGACAGATTTGTTGTACCAGATACAGGCCCATCCCGGTAGATTCTCTGAAATTTCTTCCGTTCTCCCCGGTAAAATAGGGATCAAATACGCGCGGTAGATCACTGTCCGGTATGCCAACGCCCTCATCCTGGATCTCCAGTACCGTTTCATCCCCGCGTCGGAATCCGTGCAGCGAGATGACGCCCTGTTCTTTTACCGTGTACCTCACCGCGTTCGTCAAAATCTGAGTCAGCACGAAGGTCATCCATTTCTCATCGGACACCACGATCAACGGACTTGAATCAAACTGGAGCTTAGGGAATACTTTGCTGCGGATAAACAACCGTTTCTGTGCCGAGACGGCCGAACGCGCAAGCTGCTCCAAATCGAGCTGTTCCACCACAAAGTCCTGTGAAAAAGAGTCCAGTCGTGCCGTATATAGTACCATATCCAGCCCCTTCCGAAGCCGGTCGACCTCATCGCCGATCGCTGTCGAATGGGGATC
>DJTQ01000100.1 GCA_002439285.1 Paenibacillaceae bacterium UBA6304 | reverse complement strand
CGACGCTCTTCCGATCTCCCCCATTGTCTTCTTTGCTTGATAGTTCCCCGCCGTCGTTTTTCTCCGGCACTTTCATTGTAAGATAAAGTCGTCAATGCGTCACCCTACTTCGTTACGGGGTAAATCATACATAGGCGAACCCAAAGAACTTGGCCTATTTTCAGAAGGAGGGAAAGTTCATGAGCCATCTGACGAAGAAACAATTGCAGGAATTAGAAGAATATCTTCAACAAGAAAAGCAAGAACTCGAGAAGCATTTCAAGGCAAGCGGCAATGGCCCGGGAATGGAGGACTCGCTGCGGGCTTCGACGGGAGAATTGTCGTCTTATGACAACCACCCTGCCGATGTCGGAACAGAGACGTTTGAGCGAAGCCGCGATATGGCGGTTGATGATAATTTGAATAATCGCCTCGAGCAAATTGAACAGGCCTTGGGCCGGATCGGTGATTCCAGTTATGGACACTGCTCCGTTTGCGGTACGGAAATTCCTTATGAACGTTTGGAGGCGGTCCCTTATACCTCTTACTGTGTGGACCATACTCCGGAACGCAATATATCCGACTACCGTCCTGTGGAAGAGGGTGTCATTACCCCACCGCCCAAAGGAGCCGGCGAGAATAGGCAACGTAATGCCGGGAGATTTGACGATGCCGAAGCCTGGCATACGTTGGAGGAGTATGGGAATTCCGATTCACCCGCCATGTCCGCGAAAAGAAATGCTACCGATTACGAATCCTTAACGGTAGACGACGACTGAATCTAGCACGAAACCAATGTTTTGGAACAAGGGAATTCTCCTTCTGGAGTATCCCTTGTTCCTTTTTTTGTATGGAAAATCATTCCTTTCAAGCCGATCTTATAGTAAAATCGAGATATTGGTTTTTTAGATCGTTGCGCCTTAACGGCTAGAGAGGAGAGAACCATGCCGGAACGGTTGGAATGGCTGCTCGGAGCCGACTTTCATAACTTGTCTGATCCCATTCAGGAAGAAGTCTATTATGCTTTTTATGATCTCGTTTACGGGACTATTAATTATCTGGTCAAGGACCATCAGACTGCCGAGGATATTATTCAAGAGGCGTTTATTAAAGTTGTCACGAAGAAACCTCAGTTCGAGAATGCAAACGGGATGAAATCCTGGTTAAAAACCGTTGCGCGCAACACCACGATTAATTATTTTAGAAAAAACAAAAAATTTCGTAACCACTTGGATATAGAGCGTGTTTATATGGATATAGACCCAATTGGTCCTAATGTCCCATCCGTGGAGCAAACTGTTGAAATCAAGATGATGGAAGAAGCCATTCTCTCTCATATGAGCAAGTTGAAACCAGAGTACCGCCTTTTGATGGAGTTACGATGGAAGCAGGGCTTAAGCTATAAAGAGATTGCCGAACAACTGGATCTCTGCGAGAATATCGTTAGACAGCGTCTTTTCCGCACCCGGGAAGGGATCAAGAAAATGCTATATAGAGAGTGGGGTGGCGAATATCAAAAACGAGAAGATGGAAAATCCAGAATATCCCGCTGAGTTTGAAACCCTATTTAATGAGGCATTTGAGAACGCCATTGATTCCCTTCCCTCTTATTCCGAATCCGAACGCCGCACATCCTGGGAACAGATTCAGAAGAAGCTGGAGCGTAACAAGACCCGTCGCAGGAGACGCCGTCAAGCACAGTTGTTCGGCATTGTAGCTGCATCCATGCTTTTGGGCGCCGCCCTGTTCAGTCCTCCGTTAGTGACCAAAGCCATCTCCCCTATCTTTCAAGAGCTCAAGAATTTGGGTAGCGGGATGTCGCGAATGGTGTTCGGTAACGGACAGCCTCAGAGTGATCCTGCTCTTGCGAAGACCCCACCTCCACCCGACGGTTTTACTGAGGAGGAACTCAGAGAAATGAATAAATCCGTGCACCTTGTGGATGCGGGAACCTATGAGACGGTAGAAATGAGCATGGAGGATGCCAAAGAAACACTTGCCTTCTCCCTTCCGCGGATTACGAACATACCGGAACGCTTCACTTTAACATCACTTCAGGTCGTAATTCCGTCCGGAACGCCGGAAGACCCGAATACATTCGGAAAAAGCGCTCACCTTCTTTATAAATCCGAAGACAATAAAATGCTTAGACTGATGTTTGATCTGCTGATGAATAATGAAATCCTGTCGACTATGAGCAAAGAGAATACCGAGGAAATTGAATTGGATAACGGAAATGTAGCGTACCTCAGCAGCGGAAACATGACCGAAATCAACATGATGATTGGGGATGTCTATTTCAATGTGATTGGTGATGTGAACAAAGAAGAAATTGTTGCAATCGCTAACGGATTAAATCAATAGAACCACTCGATACTTCATAAAAGCGGGCAGTCCTTCCAAGGACTGCCCGCTTTGCATGTTCAACATGCCATGTATGTTAGGCGCCAGCTTCCTCGATGGGAATAAACTGTTGTCTGAGTAGTCTGACGCGTGAAATTCTCTTGTTGTCGGTTTCTTCAACCACATATACATAACCATCGTATTCAACGGTTTGCCCGATTTGTGGTGGAAGGATTTCAATTCTGGAATACAGCCAGCCGCCGATCGTGTCATAATCTTCAGAGTCCAGTTCAAAGCCGAACCGGTCGTTGATGGATTCGATCAGCATGAGCCCGTCGATGGAATAAGAATCCTCATCCAGTTGCTCGATACCGGGCCGTTCCTCATCAAATTCATCCTGAATTTCGCCAACGATCTCTTCGACGATATCTTCCAGGGTAACCATCCCGGAAGTGCCTCCGTATTCATCAATTAAGATAGCGATTTGCGTTTTTCCCCGCTGCATCCGCTTCATCAGGTCGCTGATTTGGATGGATTCAGGGACAGCCATAATCGGACGCAATAGATCGCGGTAGTCCTGGGTATTCGAACGGATTAAATCTTTAATATGAATAAATCCGATGATATGATCTTTGTCGATATTACAAACGGGATAGCGCGTTCGGGTACCGTCCAAAGCAATCGTCAAATTCTCATCTAATGAATTCTGAGTATACAAGCAAATCATTTCCGTCCGGGGAATCATAATTTCCCTTGCCGTGGTATCCCCGAACTCGAAGATATTATTAACCAGCGACATTTCGGTACTGTCGATCAATCCGCTCTCGGTGCTCTCCTTCATCATCACCCGAATCTCCTCCTCGGTATGCAGGGAATTCTGCCCGGAAACCGGGGCAATGCCGAACAATCTAAGCAGCCCTGAAGAGAGGCGATTCAAAGTCCAAACAAAGGGGAACATCAGTTTATAAAACAATCTTATCGGTCTTGCCGCAAGAAGCATGATCTTCTCCGCTTTGCGCATGGCAATCGTTTTGGGCGCGATTTCGCCGAGAACGATGTGCAACACGGCGATCAGCAAGAAAGAAACAAACAATGATACGATATGCACAGGTTTCTCGCCAAAGCCTGCAAACTCGAACAGCGGATTCAATATCCGGGCAATGACCGGTTCGCCCAGCCAACCTAGACCTAGCGAGCAAAGCGTGATTCCCACCTGACAAGCGGATAAATATCCGTCAAGCTGATTCAGCAAGCTCTTGACGATCAGTGCGTTCTTGCTTCCTTCTTCGGCCAAAGTATCGATTCGGCCGCTTCTGACTTTTACAATTGCAAATTCAGCAGATACGAAAAATCCGTTAAGCAGGACCAATAAGAGCATCAGTCCCAATGAAAATAGACTCGGTAAAGGGTCAGTCAATACGTTTCCTATTCCCGCCATCAGTGCGGTGAATAGGTGCACCTCCTTCGCGGTTTGAAATGATATTGATGTCTAATATCGGCATATATCGTCAACTTCCCAATGGATTCATCTCCCTTATCAAGACATTGATAATGTTAAACAATCAATAAATAAATGAGTTACTATTAATTATATAATTATACACTACACAGTCAAACCCTGGCGTATGCCAAAGAAACAGGCCGGAAAGCTTACTTTATTTTGAGCAGATGTCAAAGAGGACCTCCGGATAGGAGGCCCTCATCAGTCATGACTATCGCCGGGTCGTCGGCGGGTTCCCGATCGTTCCAGGATATTGGTATATCAGCGGTTGATCAAACGTGGCAAAATCCAAATTGACCATCAGCAGAATGGTGCGAACTCCTGTGTTCGGATCGCTGATGATGATGTGGTCCCGGCCGGCTGCTTCGAGCACACCCTTGAAAATTTTGGCGTTCCACTCGGAATTATTCTCGTAAGTCATATAGAAAGTGCCCACTTTCCCCAAATTGAGCCGCAAAATATTCTCGATGAACGATTGCTCGCTACTTGGGAATTGAACCGGCACTACGGTTCCCGATGGAGTCATCGGGCTTCCGCTTGGTACTTGAGGCGGCTGTGCCTGGTAGCCCATCGTCCCGGTTCCCGATGGATAAGTCCCGGAAGGTGCTCCTCCGATTTGATATGTTACCGGCCGAAATGGTTGATTGAACATGGAATTAATTCCTCCTCAAAATATTCTTGCTATTGTTTTACTTAGATAAGCTGAAACATTGAAATCGATGCGGGGCAAGAATGTCTAATAAGTATCCAAAAGGGTGGAGCCATGCTTGAAATTAATACACGGCAGGGCAATCTTCCCCGCTTGGGGCAAAGAAGCAATGCGCCTTGAATCTTCCGGTATTGCTTTGGTTATACCAGGTATCCGGGCAATCTCCGGCCGGCCTGAAGAACCAAAGAGCATTGGATGCAGGCCATACCTTTTCCCCGTTGATCACCCGCTGCGCGAGCCGAATGTCACGGTCCCGGGCTTTTTGATAAAAGTAGCCTTTCTGTGTGGCCTCAAAGCCGCCCGGCGATTGAAAGACCATGTCGTTCATATTTCGTATATTCCTGAAGTCCAGACAACCCCCGAGAATCCGGTTGACCCCGACATTCCCGACCATCAGCATCCCCTGCTCGCCTTCTCCTTCGGCTTCCGCTCGCATAAGCCGTGCGAGGAGTTTGACATCCTCGGAATTAGTTTTTATTACAGCCAAATTCCGTTTCCCCCTTTCCTCTCTTCTTCACGCTATATCCTATGTGCTAATGCCTATCTTGGTGCAAAGCTCAGTTCAAAAGAAACATGCTGTCAAGGAGAAAATCACATACCCTATGTGAATGCGGTTACAAATTTGAATATTTAGTGACCGTTTCTATGGACGCGCTTACATGAATAGCATATACTGTTATAGAATACGGATTTTCCTTTTAGGAGGTTCTCCCATGAAAATCGCAATCATTGGCGGCGGATTGGCCGGATTGACGGCTGCCGCGTATCTTTCAGACAGTCCAGACACCGTAGGTACGGTGTTTGAACGCAGCCCGCAGTTGGGCGGACGCGCTTTTACTTATGAGAAATCTGGATTTACGCTCAATTACGGGGCACATGCAGTTTACGGCATGGACCGGCACACCTTGCAGCACATGGAGCAAGAGCTTGGACTTAAATTCCAAAGCAAGCAGGTGGATAAACGGAAGGTTGTGTATGCTAAGCATGGCAATCTGACACCCGCTCCGCTCGATTTCGTGAATATCATGAAGACCGATGTGCTGACCACAATGGAAAAAGTGAAGTTCGTGGCCGAGATCGCCAAGGTGATCGGAAATATTCACCAGCTGAAGCACTATCAGACACTCGGAGAATACTTGGATAAATCCAATGCTTCCCCCGATGTCAAAGAATTATGGGAGCATCTGGTCAGTTCGAACTTCTTTATTACACCGGATGATGCCCGTAAGGTTTCAGGTGAAGTCATCGCCGATTATTACCACAACCTATTCCTCTCCAGTAAGCCGGTCAACTACATTCTCGGCAGCTGGGCGACGATTACGGATCAGCTTGTTCAGAAGATCAATGATAATGACCAATGGGATATTGCGGTTAAAGAGCCTGTAGAATCGATTGTAATGGAGAACGGAAAATTTATATTAAATACCAAAACTCGAGAAGCCCTCGAGTATGATCAGGTTATTTTTGCGATGCCGGTACAACAAGTATGTAAACTTCTGGAGTCCTCCCCTTGGGCCGGATCTCTCGAACCATTCAAAGACAATTCATGCACGGAAGTCCTTGTCTATGACGTCGGCTTCTCCAAAGTAGTAGCCCGTCCTTTCCACTATATCAGTGACATGGATAACAAAGTATTCATCAGCGATGTCTCGGCTACCGACTACACGGTCGTTCCGGTCGGCGGACAGCTCTTGCAAGGGATTGCCTATCTGAACGACGAATTCCCGGATGAAGAACAGAAGAAGGAATACCTGGAGAGCAAAACCCGGCAAATGGAAACCCTGTTCGATACTTACTATCCGGATTGGCGGGAGCATACGGCTGTAAAACGCGTCTCCAAAAAAGCGATGGTGTCGAGCGTCAAGAACATTCACACCAATAAGCTGCTTCCAAGCAAACTGCCGGGAGTTCCGTTCCTTTTCTGCGGCGACGGTTGTGAAGGCAAAGGCGAACTCGCAGAACGCGCTTTCTCAAGCGGACGCGCTGCCGCTCAGATGATGCTATCGCAAAGAGCTCAGACCAAAGCGCTAGTGCACGGATAATGCCATCATAAAGGATTCATACAAAAAAGAGCTGTCCAGCGGACAGCTCTTCATTATTTTTTAGAATACTTGTTTAGTAATGGCGGTACTCCTGAAGCG
>DJTQ01000257.1 GCA_002439285.1 Paenibacillaceae bacterium UBA6304 | reverse complement strand
TCTCATCCTTTTCCCTCCTCGCAAAGTCTCCTATTCCTCTATATCTCTTGCAAGTGCATGGACTAACGTTAAATATAAATGCTTTGCAATTTAAGAACGAAGGAACAGACCGGCAGCACCGACCATTCCGGCGTCATTGCCCAAAGAAGCGGGAACCACTTTCAGTCCTTTTTGAACCGGTTCCGGAGTATGCTTCGCAAATACGCTGCGTACTTCATCGAACAGAATGTCGCCGGCTTTGGACACGCCGCCGCCGATGATGAACAGCTCCGGATTTAGCACGACAGCTACCGCCGCAAGCGACTTCCCGAGATAGAAAGCAGCTCGGTTGACGATGCGCACAGCCGTTTCGTCGCCAGCTTTGGCTGCGTCGAATACGTCTTTCGCCATAATATTCTCCACTTGGGCAAGGGACGTACGTTCACCGCGGGCTACGGCGTCCTTGGCCATCCGGATAATTCCGGTTGCCGATGAGACCGTCTCCAGGCAGCCCATTTGGCCGCAGCCGCATTGGATCGCTTCCAGGTCAGGCACGACGGCCATATGTCCAAGCTCACCGGCCATACCGGAGAAACCTTGGTATATCTTGCCGTTAACGATAATTCCGCCGCCGACCCCGGTGCCCAGGGTATAGCATACGCAATTCTCGACACCTTTGCCTGCGCCGCCCCAAGCTTCGCCTAGTGCCGCCACATTGGCGTCATTGTCTATTTTGATCGGCTTGCCCAAACGTTCTTCCAGGATTTCACGGATGTGAAGATCCTTCAAACCTACATTCGGCGCCAAAATGATAATGCCTTCGCGTACGTTAGTAAAACCGGCCACCCCGGCACCTACACCTGCCACTTGCTCCCACTCGAAAGGAGATTGCTCTACAATCAAGCGAACATAGCGCTCGATGTTATTGACGATCGTCTCAGCGCCCTTCTCCGTTTCAGTAGGCCCTTCGTAAGTATGAAGAAGCTGACCTTCTTCATTACAGATGCCGACTTTGATCGCCGTTCCGCCCAGGTCAACACCAATGTAGATTTTTTCAGACATTGTACAAGCCACCTTTTTCTCTTAAATAGTAAAATGTTAAAAGTTCGAGTTCAAAAAGTCAGGTTTTCAGGACCGAAGTGTATGCTTCCGAAGTGCGTTTTTACAAAACGCTTTAGGTCGGATGAAGTTAGGGACTGCGTAGCGGAGCTACACGTTTTCGTAGAAAGATGACTTTTTGAACAACCTCTAAAGGGAATATTCCTACGTACCAACTATAAGCGAACCCACCCTTTCGGTCAAGAGACGCAGCGAGTCCGAGAATCCAGTAAAGACAAGGCTTTCGGGCAATATGATAACGATCACATCCCGTGAGTTTAGGACCTGGCCGATACCTCAGGCATAGGGCTTTAAGCGCCCGGGCCGAGAGATCTGACTTGAGTCTGCATCTTGGTGGTGATCGGCGTGTACCCGGTGTGTCCCATGTGGTCCAGCTGCGTCGCTGGTGTGTCACTGACTTGTCCCTGCCCAGTATCTACCTTATCCCTGCTACAGTGAGTAACAAGTGGTGAGCAGCTAGGCTGAGCTATTATTCATGTCGGTAGTCGTGCGTCAGTCGGTGCGACAGTCGGTGCGACAGTCGGTTAGCCGCGGCATCAACAAAGCTGAAGCAAAAGTGAGCGGGAGCGCCTCGCCCATGCCAAAAAAGTAGCCCCGGCTCCTAACAAAGGAAACTCGGGGCTAAACTATTCTGTTGCTTAAGATAAAATCCGCTTCTGCCCTTCCAGAGCGCGGATCGGCGCGATATTTTGCGTAAATTCCAGGGTTCCCAGGTAACGTCCATCCTCGCTGCGGACCGCGAAATAACGGATGTAGACAAATTTGTCCTTGACCGGAATCCAGAAATCCTCGGCATCCTTTCTGCCGGCTTTAAAGTCCGCCAGCAGCTCATTGACGACGTGCACGCTTTGGGGCGGGTGACAGTTCTGAACCGTGCGTCCGATCACCGCCTTGGTTCGGGCAAAGATCCGTTCCTTGCCGTGCGAGAAATACCGGACAACATCATTCTCATCGATAAAGGTCAAATCGACGGGCAGATGATTCATCACCGCTTCAAGCTGCTCCACCGACAATATGCCGGTTTGGAATTTAACGTATCCCTGCGGTGTTTCGCTCTTCTCCCCATCCTCCTCTTCCTCGGCCACAACGCCGGGGAGCGGTACGCGTTCAGGAATCCATTCCTGCTCGGGCGCCGTCAGGCAGAATCCGATCTGGTCGGATTCCCGGGCAATCCTCACCCACTCGTCCTCCGTTAATTTTTCAAGCGCCATCGGCAGCAGGATATTCTCCTCTTTAAAAATCATCGCATTCACTTCCTGGATAATCCGCTCCAGATCGACGGACAGCATCTCCTTGTCCCCATCATAAGCACCCAGCTTGCCTTTGACCTCCTTAATCATCATACGGATGGCATCATCGATCCCCCACATGACTTTGGTCGGCCCGTAGATTCCGTACTTCTCCAAATAAGGGAAGAGCAGATTTTCTTTTCGGCTGTAGTGTTTATCGAGATCAAGCAGCAGACTCAAATCCTCCAGCAGCTTGAAAATAATCTCTTCGGAGTCCTCCTGCCGGAATTTATCCAAATGTAGCTCTAGCTTGAAATTCACCAGCCGTTCAATCTCACGGTTCTCCAGTTTAAAGGTGTGCACAGGATGTCCAGGCTGCTCCTCCGGTTTGGAGGAACGGTGAATATCCTCAATCGAACCCTTAAAAATCGCAGTATGCACGGAACACAGCCGCTGTACTTCCTCGACCGGAATCCCTTCTTCCTCCATCAGCGCATGTTCCAACGCCGAAATCTCCGATACCGAGACATCGCCTACCGCTTCTTCAAAACGCGCCTTGACTTCCTCCACGCTCTTGCCCTGATGCAATTCCTTGATAATTTCCTTCAGCAGAGCCTGACGGCGCGTCTGTTCCGGCGCACCATGCTCCCGGTTGTTGATGAGTTCGCTCATTACCGTAATCCTCCTTCGTATTTGCAATCCATCGACTTTGTTACCTTTGGCTGTTAAGCCACCATGATTTGATCCAATCTATCGCATTAAAAAAGTAAAATTTAAATGATAACCATTCTCATATAAAAAGTAGCATAGCGGGTAGGCCGGACTTGTGCTTTCAATCACAACTATAAAATAGTTTGTCTGGGGATGTTTATTTTTCCTCACTAATTTGCCACAATAGAGTCGGAAAGCAAGAAAGGAAGGGTTCCAGTTATGATACCAGGCAAGAACATTCTATATATTGAAGATGACCGGGAAATCGGGGAATGGGTAAGCGAGGATCTAAAAGAGCGCGGCTATAGCGTCACCTGGCTCACCAGCGGGGAGCGGGCTGTTGAAGAGGCTGCTTCGTGCAACTTAGTCATTCTCGATGTCATGCTGCCCGGTTTGGACGGATTCACGGTTGGACAACGGATCAAAAAGCAATATTCGGGACTCCCGGTGTTGATGCTGTCCGCGCGGACTTCTATCGACGACAAGCTACAAGGCCTGCAGTTTGCCGATGATTACCTCACCAAACCGTTTCATCCTGATGAATTAGCTGCCCGGGCGGAAGTGTTGCTCCGCCGCAACGGGGCACCTTCCGCCGAACCTCTGGAACTTCGCCACCTGCTCGTCTACGAGAAGGAGAATATCATCAAAAACCGGGAGAGCGGCGAGGAAATCATGCTTACCGGGAAGCAGTTCCACATTTTTCAGTACTTGCTGCGTCATTTAGGCCAAATTATGACCAAGGAACAAATCTATGAGGCGGTTTGGGGCGAGCCTTATCTGGACGGAGATAAAACCTTGATGGTGCATATCCGACATCTGCGCGAAAAGTTGGAACGCGACCCCGCCGTTCCTGAAATCATCGAGACGATTCGCGGGATCGGTTACCGGGTGCGGGTATGAGAAGACCCGGTGGGCCCCCTTTTAAAAAATTTAAATTCCGCAACTCGCTACTGTCTCGCTATTTGGGCATTATCGGCTTCGCGCTCGTATTTATCCCCATTTTGATCCCGGTAAGCTTTTTAGCGTCGTGGGGCGTCAGTCGGGTGTTGTTCCCGGCTGATGTCGAAGAGAAAACGGAGATCGTCCGTTCCTACGGGTCAGGACTTAAGTTGGAGAATGCTTGGCACAATGAGGCCCTGTCTCTCGGCGGGAAAACCCCGGAGGAAATTAACGTGAGGCTTCGGGCATTGAAGCAGGATTATCCCGATGCCGTGATATTTTGGGTCGATGGTGATGGCCTGACTCGCCTACAATTGCCGGAGCGAGCCAGCATCCCGTCCAAATGGCGGCCGGAAGATGCGATCACCTATATGAAACAGGCTGTGAATTCCGACCCTTTTACCACCGTCGCATTTATTGGCGGTAAAGAGCAGGCTGCCGGACAAGGCTTTATGGTATTTGAGCTCCCGCGCAAACATTTGAACCAATCTACGGTTACCCGCGAGGGGGACGCTCGGTTTTACGGATTTTTTATGTTTTTGATGTTTGCTTTCTTCATTCTGCTCTCGTATTTGTTCTTCCGCGACATTCGGAAACGCTTGCTTCGCTTGGAATCCGGCATGACCCGGACCGGACCGAACGGACTGCCCGTACGGATCCCGATGGGCCGGCCCGATGAAATCGGTCGCCTGGAATTGGCGTTCAACCATATGGTAGACGAGCTCGACGACAGCCGGCGTAGGGAACGTGAAGAGGAGGAGCTTCGCAAAAGCCTGATCAGCAATTTGTCGCATGATCTGCGGACCCCGTTGACTGTGCTCGGAGGCCAGCTCTACTCTTTCCATAAAGAGCCGCTGTCCGATCAAGGACGGCAATCCCTGGCCCTGATGGAGACCAAGATCAACGACCTTAGCGGTCTCATCGACCATCTTCTCTCTTACAACCTGCTCGCCAGCGGCCGTTATGCATTGAATCTGGAGAGCCGGGACGTGCTGCGCGTCGTTCGGGTCAGCGCGGCCGCCTGGTACCCGCTGTGGGAAAAGGCGGGAATCGAAGCCGATATCAATCTGCCTGAGACCCCTTTGCACTGGCGCATTGATGAACAGGGCTTCCGCCGCGTGCTCGATAACCTTTTTCAAAATCTGGTTCGCCATGCCGGATCCGGCGGCTATGTCGGCATCTCTGTCGAGCAACGCCACGGCCGGACAGCGCTGGTCATTGCTGACCGCGGACCGGGCTTAGGCGCGGCCTCCCCTGCGAAAGGAGCCGGTCTCGGCCTCCAGATCGTCGACCTGCTGCTACGGGAAATGGGGCTGGTCCGGGAGACGGAGTCGTATGCTGAAGGCGGGACGAGGGTGTTTATTTATCCGGCTGTTTGAGTTTGAGTGCGAAAACATCTTGGTTACCGACGTAATTAACTGGAAAACATGCAGGTAATTCACGCTCAAGGCGCGTGCTGCCCCAACTAACTGGAAAACCTCCAGCTAATTTACCCCGATTCGGTTCATTTGTGCGAAAAGGGACGAATTACATGTAGGTTTTCCAGTTATTTTAGTTAAATCGCTTATTACAGCGAAATTAACTGTAGGAAATCCAGTTATTGCTACGGAGGGTACGGTAGTTGACTACCGTACTGTGAACCTTGCTTTGCTCTTAATCTAACTTCTACTCCTCTAACTCACTTTCTTCATCTACCCTTCGGGCTTCATTCTACTTAGTTACTTTACATATACGTCCACCCTCTACCTTGCCTATAGTTCTCCTACTTCTACATTTACTTCAATATCCACTTCTACCTCTATTCCTGCTCGTTCACCACTTTATCTTAATTGCACTCTATCGATTAAACTACCCGACATTACTTTAACCCCACGCCATTCATTAGCCCCACTTCGCATCCGGATTGCAAGTTTTGCTTCAACCTGATCTTCTTGGCGCCCACGATGTAACCTTGCGCGTCTCGCTCTTTTTAAACAAAATTTAAACTTGGCCCCCCCTCACGCTTAAACTTCGGGCGGTATGATCATTACCGAGGTGATTTTACGTGAACGTAAATTTTAATGGGAATGCCAACGACAATCAAAATAAAGAATTGATTATCCAAACAAAGGATTTAACGAAAAAGTACCGGGGACGCGCTGCGGTCGACCATTTGAGCCTGGAGATTGCCAAAGGGGATATCTACGGATTCCTCGGTCCGAACGGGGCTGGGAAAACTACCACGATCCGCATGCTGCTCGGTTTGATCCAACCCACCGAGGGCTCTATCCACATCTTCGGCCGAGAGCTGCATAAGGACAAGCTTGCGATACTCCGCCGGATCGGTTCTCTGGTCGAATACCCGTCTTATTACGGTCATCTTAATGCCGTAGACAACTTGGAAGCGATCCGCCGCATCCTCGGCGCACCGAAGTCGCGCATCGACGAAGTGCTGGAGATCGTTTCGCTCACGAGCGAATCGCGTCGCCCGGTTAAAGGCTACTCGCTCGGCATGAAGCAGCGGCTCGGCATCGCCGCCTCCCTGCTCGGAAGCCCGGATCTGCTCATCCTCGATGAGCCGACCAACGGCCTTGACCCCGCCGGAATCCACGAGATCCGTGAGCTGATCAAAAGCATGCCGGCCCAATACGGCATTACCGTGCTCGTCTCCAGCCATCTGCTGGGCGAAGTCGAGCAAATGGCCAACCGGGTGGGTATCATCCGGGAAGGACAAATGGTGTTCCAGGATACGATCCAGAATCTGCGGCTCCAAGCGTCGCATAATATGGAACTGGTCGTCTCCGAACCCGATTCCGCCCTCTGGCTGGCCCGCGATCTGGGAGCCAACGGGACCTTGCAGGAGGGTACGCTCATTTTTCCGGGCATGAAAGATCCGCAAGTGGCTCAACTCGTAAAGCGTTTGGTCGAAAACGGACATGACATTTATCGAGTCGAACAAAACAAGAAGTCGCTTGAAGATATCTTCATGCAGGTGATCGGGGAGGGAACCCGGCCATGATGCTACGTTCTTTGTCGGCCGATTTCCTAAAAATCCGCGGAAAGGGAATTTGGTTTCTCATTTTTCTGGCCCCCATCGGACTGGTTGCCATGCAGGCTCTCAACTTCGGGCTACGACTTGATTATCTAAAACAGCAGTATGCGGACAGTATTTGGGGTGGTCTCATCAATGATACTATTATTTTTGTCCCGATTGCCCTCTATCTGGGGGTGACCTTGGTCAGCTCTCTGATTGCCAATGTCGAGCACCAAATGAGCTCGTGGAAGCAACTGCTGGCTCTGCCCATTTCTCGGACTGCTGTATTCAGCGCTAAATTTCTGCTTTGCTTCCTGCTATTATCGGTTTCTTGTCTTTTGCTACCGGTTTTCACCATCATTCTCGGTCTGACGCTAGGGTTTGGTGGAACCGATATTCCATGGATGGATATTCTCCGGATGGGGTTTCTTCCTTATCTGGCCGCACTGCCGCTGATGGCGCTTCAGCTCTGGCTGTCGCTGAGCTTCCGAAATCAAGCCCTACCCGTAACGATCGGCGTAACAGCAGCGATCATTTCTCCATTTACGCTTCAATTGTCGGAGTGGTTTCCTCTCAATTGGCCGACTTTCGGTTATAGCGGTCCGCATGCTGAATGGTTTGTCGGGGCAGGCATCCTTTGCGGGGTAATGATTATGATCCTGGGCTTAATTCATTTCAACCGAAAGGATGTGGAGTAAATGAGAACCTTTTTCCGTGTACTATCCTCGGAACGGTTGAAGATGTCGAAGTCGCGGATCTGGCTGCTTCTGCTTGCCAGTCCTATTCTGTCCACGTTGATCGGCGCGCTCTCACAGCCACCCGAAGGCGCCGATCCTTGGACCGTCATGCTGGGCGCCATGGTCATGCTTCACGCCTTGCTGTTCCTGCCGATCATGGCCGGCCTGTTTCCGGCCTTCCTGTGCCGGTACGAGCATACCGGCGGCGGCTGGAAGCAACTGCTCGTCCTGCCGGTCTCACGGACGGCCGTCTACCTGGCCAAGTTCACCATCGTGGCGGGCCTGCTGGCCATTTCCCAGCTGCTATTCCTGGCCGGTATCCTCGCAGCCGGCTGGATTCAAGCTTTCACGGCACCGATCCCGTGGGCCATGATCGCCTCCAGCCTGCTGGGCGGATGGGTGGCCTGCCTGCCGCTGGTTGCGTTGCAGCTCGGCGTGTCCCTGAGCTGGGCGAGCTTTGCGGCTCCGCTCGCCCTGAACGTTTCACTGACGATCCCCAATCTGCTGATCGTCAACTCCGCCAAGGTCGGCCCTTTCTATCCATGGGCCCAACCGCTTCTGGCCATGATGCCGTTCGGGCAATCGGACTTCGGTGCATTTAATCTGCCACTCGAAAGCCTGATGATTACCGTCGTCGGCAGCTTCCTCCTGTTCTTCGCGGTCGGGCTGATTCATTTCCGCCGCAAGGAAATTTAATAAACAGTAAACAGCAATTTAACCGTCCAAGTAGCCAACAAACCGTCCGAAGGTTGCCCGATGCATGTATGAAGCTAAGGGTACAGCCGCTAGCTGGGCGGTTTTTCCTTTATATTGCAACCTTTCTTACCTTAATTGGTATAATTAAGTAATTAAGGATTGTTGAAAGAAGAATTGATCCATGTTTAATGATAATCAAAAACCTTTCTCCGAACCCACCGACCCGTACGCCTTTAAACCAATTTCGATACGAACCAGAAAAGGCTGCATTCCGAGGGGCCACCCGGGCTTTGGAGGCAAGTTTCAAATTTACTGATCATTGTCGGTATTGTAGGCGTAGTCGTTATATTGGTGAGAATGCTATAGTTGGGTTCAATCGCACACTAGTCCTCGCAATGTCACCACCTTACAATTTAAAATAAGGGACTTTTAGGGCGCTAATTTGTCGAATTTAGAATTTATAGAAGAAATAAGAACCTTTTAGGGTCTTATTCCCTTCTGAAACCTACCAAAACCGGCTAACTGGTATCTTATCCGCACAATAAGACCCTAAAGGTCCTCTATTTTCCTAATTCGATTTGTTTTTGTGAAAATAAGACCCAAAATGTCCCCTATTCCAGAGGAAGCGGGATTACCGGGAGGCTATTCCGCCGGGGGGCTATTCCGCCAGACCGTTATCCCGCTGGAATGCTACGCCTCCGTGCTACCGCTGGATTGCTAGCCGTCGGCTTCCGACGCGATTCTATGCCACTTACCATCTGAACCGTCGCACCACCGCTTTGCTGACGCGCCTCCACTCTTAGCCGCTGCCCATGCAGCGGTCTTTTCTCGTTCCATCTGATTCACTTCATGACAATAGTCACTAACGGCGCATCCTCCCCTTCGGTATTCTATGAATAAGATTAGTAATAACGGAGGTGAACTTGTGGAAGCCATTATCGAAATAAATCATGTCAGCAAAATGTTCAAGGATAAAAAGGCAGTCAACGACCTCTCCTTCCGCATCGAACGAGGCTCAATCACAGCTATTCTGGGGCCAAACGGCGCGGGCAAAACCACTGCATTATCCATGATCCTCGGACTGCTTGAACCGACGGAGGGAGAGATCAAGGTGTTCGGCAAACACCCGAAGGATCAATCTGTCCGTGACCATACCGGAGCGATGCTCCAGGAAGTCAGCATTATGGATCGGCTAAAAGTCAGAGAAGTACTGGATCTCATCCGCAGCTATTATCCGAATCCGATGGATATGGAGTCCTTGATCCGGCTAACCGGACTTCAGGACAGCGATCTGAAGCGGTACGCAGAGAAGCTATCCGGTGGACAAAAGCGCAATCTCGGCTTCGCTCTCGCCATGGCCGGCAACCCCGACCTGCTCTTCTTCGATGAGCCGACGGTCGGACTCGATATCACCGCCCGGCGCCGGTTCTGGGACAGTGTCCGGAAACTGGCCGGGCAGGGCAGGACGATTATTTTCACGACCCATTATT
>DJTQ01000255.1 GCA_002439285.1 Paenibacillaceae bacterium UBA6304 | reverse complement strand
ACCATCATTGCATTATAAAAAGTATCAAAAGTAGGGTAACCGTTTTTGTTGCGAAGGGTCGTCAGCCGACGCTTCATTTGAGCTTCCTTATACTGGGCCAAGTCAATCCCTGTGCTTTTCTTGACGCTTTGGATAAATCCCGTATAATCGGGGTCCATAGCCTCATTTCCATTGCTCCGGAAAGATTCGCCCTGTAATTTGATCATATCCATGGGGCAATGCTCTTCGCATATCCGACTAGCTCACGGTCTTCGAAGAAATTGGCAATTTCCCGTTCCGCACTCTCCGGACCATCGGAACCGTGGATCAGATTAAATGGCGTGTGGGCAGCAAAGTCACCGCGAATCGTGCCGGGCAATGCCTCGGTCACTTTGGTCTTGCCGATAACGAGTCGGGATAGAGTGACGATGTCGTCCCCTTCCCAGACCATGGCAAAAACGGGTCCGGAAGTAATGAAGCTGACCAAACTATCAAAAAAAGGTTTGCCTTCGTGCTCCGCATAATGTCTCTTGGCCTGATCCTGCGTAACCTGCACAAGTTTCCCGGCTACAAGTTTGAATCCTTTGTCTTCGAAACGGCTAATAATTCTGCCGATGATTCCGCGCTGAACTCCGTCCGGTTTGACCATCAAAAAAGTACGTTCCATGGTTCTCCTCCGATTTCGACAACATTGTAATAGATGATATGAAAAGGCTGTATCAACCGTATTCTACCAAAAAAAACGCAGTCTGATAAGCATCATTTAGAGACTCTATTCCTCTATCAATAGGAGCGTTTGTTTACGAAAAGTGCAATTTCTTTCAGATGGGTTCTCGTTTTGCTCTCCGGCAGCTCGTTCAGCGCATCCATCGCCTTGCCGATAAAACGGTCGGCGAGTTGTTCGGCCCGCGAGATCCCCCCGCTCGACAAGATCATTCCGATCGCCTTCGAGGCATCGGCATCGGGCCCTTGCTCCCGGATCATCGTGATTTCTTGCATTAACGGCGCTTTAATACTCTCCTCCTGCAGTGCATAAATGACAGGCAACGTAATATTGCCCTGACGCATATCACTGCCGGGTGGCTTGCCGATACTTTTCTCCGTACCGCACAAATCGAGTAAATCGTCGCGAATTTGGAAGGCCATCCCCACATTATAACCATAGCGATAAAGCAGGGAATGCACCTTGGCCGGAGCATCCGAAGCCAGGGCACCGAGCTGGCAGCTGATGGCGATCAGCAGCGCCGTCTTGCGCCGAATCCGCAGCAGGTAGTGGCGAACTGATTGCTCCGTATTAAAGAAATCACGGATCTGCTCCATCTCACCCACCGACATCTGTACCATCGCCTTCGCCAGTATCCGATGAAGCTGGGGGTTTTCCAGTTGGGTCGCCAGCATTAGTGCTTTGGCATAAATATAATCGCCGGTGTACATAGCGATTTTGTTATCCCACTTTGCTTTGACCGTTGGCTTGCCCCGCCGTGTGCCTGCATCGTCGATCACATCATCGTGAACGAGCGAAGCCGAATGGATGAGCTCCAGTGGAACCGCTACATGCTGCAGTTTATCCAGATCATAATTGCCGAATTTTCCGCCAAGCAGCACAAAAATGGGACGCAACCGCTTTCCCCCCGCTTTAAGAAGATGCAGAGACGTCTCGCTCAGCAGCTCATCATCGCCTTCGATGCTCCGGTACAGCTGCCGTTCTATAAAGTCCATATCCCTTTTCAGCGTGCCGAAAATATCCATTAATTTCATTCTTTCACCCGTGTCAACGTATTGTCACTCCAAATGTTCATCACTACTTCTTTCGGCAGAAGCCCCATTTCATGAGCGTACGAAAAATACAGAGCCAGTCCGTTCTGCCGGCGTTCACTAAAATCATAACATAAGTTCTTAAAATAATGATGCCAATAATCCGTTGTTCCGCCGATCTCGCGGCATGCCTTGTCCACCAGCGGGTTCAAATCCGCCAAACTGCGACGTTTGCTCTCCGTAAATGTTTCGCTAACCTTGGAGAGAAAACGGGGATGGGTTTCGGCAAACGAACGCTGAACCGCCCAAACGGCAAAGGTCATTCCGTAACCGGTCCATTGTTTCCAGACTTCCCCCAAATCAGTGACGATATAACCATGGTCTCTCCAGGAAGCTTGAATAGCATGGTCGCCGATCAACAGCGCGGCATCGCTTTGTTCCATCATCGTTTCAAGCACCGGCTCGCTGTCCCAGTAAGTCGGTTTGCCTCCATATGCTTTTTCCATGATAATTTTAAGCAGATTCACCGACGTAGCCGAAGTGTTCGTGAGTGCAATGTTCCCGTTTTTAATTTCCTCGGGAGGTTTGCGCGAGAATAGCAGGATCGAGTTCACCGGGCCGTCGGAGCTGACCGATAAGTCGGGCAGAAGCACGAAATCATCGGCGCCGTAACCGAAAGCGAAAGAAGAAACGGGCGATAAATCCAATTCCCCCTTCAGCATTTTTCGGTTAAGCGCTGACGGCACCTCCGTCACCAGGCTCGCCGGTTGCGGCAAATCGGTTGTCTTAAAATGATGAAAAACAGGCCATACGTTAGTGTACTTTATTTGTCCGATGAGGATGTCGTCATTCTCCCGGTTGTTCACTGTGATCCCCCCATCTAGTAAAGAGAGCGTGTTCGATTTTTAAGTTGTCCAGTACTTTACCCACTAAGAATGCAACCAAATCATCAATACTTTGCGGGCCAAAATAAAAAGCAGGCATGGCCGGGATCATACGGACTCCAAGCCTAGCCAGTTTAGTCATGTTTTCCAAGTGAATTGCATGAAGCGGCGTTTCGCGGGGAACCAGCACAAGCGGCCGGGCTTCCTTCAGCATCACATCCGCCGCCCGGGTCATCAGGTTATCCGATGAACCGTTGGCTATGGAGGAGAGTGTTCCCATAGAGCAAGGCATGATCACCATCGCCTCCACCAAAAAAGAACCGCTGGCGATGGATGCGCCGATATCTCCAACGGGATGATAAATATACCTGCCCGGAAATCCGCTAAAATGATCACGCAAAACGGCATCCCGGTCCGTCGTTATCCATCCCAGCTCTTCCTTAATCACCCGCCATCCGGCATTCGAAATTACCAGGTGCACCGTAATCCCAAGGCCAAGCAGCGTTTCGATCAGCTTGACGCCATATATGGCTCCGCTCGCACCCGTGATTCCTACCACCATCGCCTTGTTTTTGGTTACGTTCATCAGGAGAGCCGCACCACCAAATCAATCAGCGTGAATGAAAATACGACAATGCTGAGCACGCCATTCATGGTAAAGAATGCCGTCTGCAGCCGGCTGAGATCGCTGGGCGAGACGATATAATGTTCATAAAACAAGATCAGGCAGGCGATCACCATGCCGGCGATATACCACCAGCCGAGATCCGCCATAAGCAAAAGCCCGATATAACCGATAGCGGAAATGATATGGAATACTTGGGCGATGCGGAGCGAGTTCGCAACACCGAACCGGACAGGGATGGAATTCAACCCTTCTTTGGTGTCGAACTCGACGTCCTGACAGGAATAGATTACGTCAAAGCCAGCTACCCATAAAGCGATCGTCAAGTACAACACCCAGGCCGTTGCGTCCACTTTACCTGTCACGGCTGCCCATCCGCCTAACGGCGCTAGCGCGATCGTCAGGCCCAGTACGACATGACACAGCCAAGTAAATCGTTTCGTATAAGAATAAACTACAAGCATGACCACCGCGATCGGGAGCAGCTTCATTGCCAAGGGATTGAGCTCGGCAGCCGCCCAAAACAGCAGCGCAAAAGATACAAGTATAAAGAGGACGACTTCGCCGATCTTCAACAATCCGGCAGGAATAGCACGTCCGGCTGTACGGGGATTCTTACCGTCGCTTACCCGATCGATCAACCGGTTCAGGCCCATCGCCGCGCTGCGGGCTCCAAACATCGCCATCAACACCCAGCCGATTTGGGCCCAAGACGGGAGCACATGGTTAATAGCTACGGATCCGAGCAGCGCCCCCATAAAGGCAAAAGGCAATGCGAATACCGTATGCTCGAATTTGATCATCTGTAAAAAAACGGCTGCTTTCCTAAACATTTTGCGTCTCCTTCATTCCGATATGTAATGCAGCGATTCCGCCCGTTAAAGGATACGCTTCAACTTGGGCAAGCCCGGTCTCACGAAAAATTTGTTCAAGCTCCAACCGGCCAGGGAACTGCATCAGTGAATCGGGAAGCCATTTATACTGCTCATAACGCTTGGCGATAAGTTTCCCAAGCATCGGCAATAAATGTTTAAAATAAAAATAATAAAGTCCTTTAAACGGCTGCCAGGTCGGTTTGGACAATTCCAGGCAAACCACCATGCCTCCGGGCTTTACGACCCGTTTCATTTCATTCAGCACTTGATGCAGATCCGGCACGTTTCTGAGTCCGAAACCGATTGTTGCATAGTCGAACGTATTGTCTTCAAAGGGCAGAGACATCGCATTTCCCTGAATCAGGTTCACCGAGCGGTCCAAACCGCGTTCGGCAATTTTGCGGCGTCCGATCTCCAGCATTCCTTCGCTGAAATCCAGACCCGTAATAGCGCCACCGCTACTTTGAGCCATACTGATCGTCCAGTCGCAAGTTCCGCAGCAGAGATCAATCGCCGTGTCCCCCGGTGACATGTTCATCTTCTTCATCGTAAATTTACGCCAAGCCTTGTGGCGTCTAAAACTCAAAATATCGTTCATGATATCGTATTTGGGAGCAATGCTCTCGAACACGGAATGCACAAACTGCTCCTTCGGTTTGGAGGACGGACTACTCATGATGTAACCTTCACCTTACCCTTCCTGTATTACACGACACTGTGAGGACAAAACGGCAAGCATCGGTTCCAGAATACCGGCAATCTCGGAACGGATCTTGTCTCCCTTGCACTCCGGCACCAGGCTTTGAACCCTCTCCACCGACTGGCGGAGCTTCATCGCAAGTTGCTCCCTGATTTTGTATTTCGTAAGCAACAGATTCCATTCCCGTTCTTCAATCTTCCGGTAGGAAATGATTTCCTTGTCCTCTGCAGTTCCCGTCTCCCAAATATGCAAGAACGCAAAGCCTCTACGTTCCTCCGGTGAAAGGGAGTAATGTCTCATCTCATCGAGCATGACTTCACAACGGCTAATTTCTGCGAGCAGTAATCTCCAAATATTTTGCACCGACTTGTCCAACTGTTCGGTAAAGGAGTGGAACAATGCCGTCTTGAGCTGCACGCATTCCTTCAAATACTCCTCCGCCGGGAGCAGCATTTTTCTCAACCCGGTATAGAGCCTAACCTTGAGTCGGTTCACTTCGCAAATCGCTGCACTCATTTTCGAAACCATGCCGATTTCCGCCTTCTGTGCCAGCAGTTCATAGAACACGCTACTGAAATAGTCCCCCGCCAATACCTTCAACTGCCGAGATCGCATTTCCTGCTCCTCTTTCCGGCTGTCTTCAACATCGATCTTGTCATGGGTATCTAGGCCGAGTTGCACAAGAAACGCGGCAAGCGCGCAAGTTTCAGCCGAGCGGGAAGTTTCATGCCCGCCATCCATTAAAAACGTATAAAGCAAACGAACACGGGGAACCGGGAATTCCGGTAGCTCCGTGTGAGTTGAAATCATGTCGTATTCGACATACTTTTGTGCCATTTCTGTTATGCGATCAGGTCTCATCCTCTGCCTCCGAGCCGCTATTCCTGACATCCCGAATCTCATAAAAAGTTCGAAGATGTCACAATCTTG
>DJTQ01000408.1 GCA_002439285.1 Paenibacillaceae bacterium UBA6304 | reverse complement strand
AATCGTTCATGTGCATATCAACGACGCGCCGAACTTGCCTCTCGAGGCCGTACGGGACAACGATCGTCTATACCCTGGAGAAGGAGTCATCGATTTGCAAGGCTTTTTAAGAGGGCTGCAGCATATTGGCTATGACGGGATCGTGTCGCAGGAGGTTCTAACGCCAGACATGCCGGAAGATACGCCAGAGCAACTGATTCGCCGTTCCAAGGCAGGATTCGATCGCGTATTCGCCGCTGCCGGAATCAGCGTGGAAGGCAGACGAGCCTGATGGAGTGAGTGGTACAATCGAATTGCAACGACCGTTTTGATAACGAACAGGACCCTTCTGGAGAAGCCCACGGCTTTTCTGGAAGGGTCCTGTTGCTGCGGCTTGAATCATTCCTGCGGAATAGTCAGCTCCCATCCCAATCATTTCTTCATGATAAGGAGGGAGCGCAGTGAATTTACCCGGATATCGCCGAGTCCCCGTGAATTTCCCGATACTGCTTAGGAGTAAGGTTCGTGAACTTCTTGAATGCGGAGAAGAAATGCCCCTTGGATATGAAACCGCATTGATCCGCTATCTCCAGCACCGAGAGCTGGCTGGATACCAGTTTCTCCTTCACTCTCTCGATACGTTCCTGGAGGATATACTCGGACAGTGACATGTTCATGATCTCCTTGAATAGCTGCCGGATATAGCTCACGGAGAAGGAGAAATTGTCGGCTACCTGCTCGATCGATAATTGCGCATCCTGCAAGTGGCTATCCGCGTATTCTTTGATCTCCAGGACGAGCTCTTCCTTGCGGCTCGAAGATTTTGGAGCTTCGGCCTCGGACGCAAGCATCGTGACGATGGCCTCCAGCCACGCTTGATACTCTGACAGTGTGCTGTACCGCTCGAGTAATTGATGGATGCTGCTGATCTCATGCAGAACGCTGGACTTGTTGAAATTTTTGAGCAGATCGTATGTAAAATAGGTCAGGTAAAGCTTGCAGTCGCGATAAGGCAGCTCGTGAATGTGCTTCATCTGCTGGCGCAGCAGTGCGACGGCGGTCTCAGGGCGGCCGCGGCGGATCGACTTGATGATCTCTGTGGTCTCCAACGCCTCGGATGAAGAAGGGTACCCTGCCATAAACTGTTCATAATCGCTCTCCAGAAAGACTTGTCTTTCTCCGTTAAGAAATCGCAGCATCGTCAATTCGTAGATATGATTATATACGTTTCGGATATTCGTGCCGAAGTCATAGGCATTGCTAACTGCGATGGTCGTATCTATGTTCAGAACGCGCGCTACCTGATCATGCGTCTCCTCCAGAAGACGCTGCAATTGAGACTCACCCGATTCATGGCTACCGATGATCAGGATGAGATGATCGCCGCCCATATCCAAGCCTTCAGCCGCATAAGAATGGCCACCAATCACTTCCTCGCTGATATTGCGGATGGCATACTTAATCAATTTCCGGGAAGGGAAATCGTAACGTTCGCAAAAGACCGTATACGCTTCAATCCGAAAAACGGCCAAGAATAGAACATCATAGGAAGTCAACTTGGTCTGGGACTGAATATATTCGTAGCTCTTGGTGCTCGCCGTGCCGTGCAGCATCCACTGGGCAAGGAATTCCGTTCGGACGAGCTCGGATTGATTTCTCATGGATGTATGAAGCTGTTCCACATTGTCCAGCAGCAGATCGATACCGTCGTTGATCCATTGGATATCCGGCTTGGCGTAGGACACGGGGTTCGTGAATTCAACCTTCTTCTTCAGTTTTTCCGACAAAAAGGTGATTGAACGCAAGGAATGACGCGAGCTCCAGAAGAATAACACCGATAAAATGGCCAGCAGTAGCGATGTATACGCTATCAATTTTTGCTGGAACAAGGATATGTGCCGAGTTAAGATGTGATACTCGTTCGAATAGTATACCGACCAATTCTCAGTAGTCAGCTTGGCGGTATTGACATACCATTTCTGATTCGGCAGCTGGATTTGATAACCGCTGCCCTGATGATCCCGTCCCGCTTGATACAGTTGTTCATTCAACGCAGGGTTGGACGCGCCCAACAGGACTAATCCCTGCTCGTCGAGTATCCGAATATCTTGCTCCGAGGAGAACGTTTGACCGAACAGAAGCTTGGACAGCATCGGTTTATCAATCAGCAGCACGAGATAGAAGTCGGACGGCTTCTCGGGAGTTGCAGGCAGAATAAGGGCCAGGCTGTCTGAACCATCCGGCGAATGATTGAAGAAGCGCAAATATTGGCTCCGGAATGATTTCACCCGCTCCAGCATGCTCTGGTCGGCAAAGGATTCGAAACGGACGATTCCGACTTTGGAATCGACGACAAGACTACGCTTCAAATTTATTAGATAGGATCGCTGGATAAGCGGTTCGGTAGACATAAAGTTGGATTGGGCGACGAGTGCAGCATGGTCGATGAGCGGATCTTTGCTTGTATTGAAGAACCAGTTCTGGATATTCTGATCGGCGTACATGCTTAGCCCGTATGATTTCAAATTGCCGAGAATCATTTCGGTCTTCGAAGCCAGGTTGTTGACCTCGTTCTGCGAATTGCTGCGTACCTCCAACATGGTATATTTTGCGAATTCCGCAGACAGAAAATAGACGAAAGGTATCATGGAACAGATCAGAACCGTGGTTAGTAATAGAAAGGTACGAAAATATGTCTTCTGTAAAAAAAGCTTGATGATCATAATATTTCAGCACCCCGTGCTTATCGATTGATCGTACGAGTATATCATAATCGGTACGATAGAAGAACCTACCGGAATCCCCACTCCTTAACTCAACCACATCCTGTCCTCCATGAGAAGTCCTCATTTTGACAATGTACAAATGAAGAGGAGACCGGGAGCTGAAAGCGCGTGTGATCCTTAAGTTCAGTACCCGCTGTGACACAATGAGGACTATCCCGGAATCATCTCTCCCCCCATAATAAACACTGTCAGGATATGGCCACATCAGACAGACCAGATAGAATGGAGGGATACTATCATTGAGGATGCTGAAGGATCTAGTCAAGCACCGGAACTTGTATACAATGGCGATCCCGGGAATCATCTTTCTCGTTGTCTTCTCCTATATTCCTCTAGCCGGACATCTGCTGGCGTTCAAAGACTTTAAGATCAGCCAAGGCATATGGGGCAGTGATTGGGTAGGATTGGACAACTTTCGCTTCTTTTTCTCCAATCGGGATTGGCTTCAGGTTACATTCAATACGATTTATTTAAATGCATTGTTCATTATTTTCGAAATGGTATTTGCGCTTCTTATTGCGCTCTTCTTGAATGAAATTCGTATGAAATGGTTTAAGCGTACGATCCAATCCGTCGTCTTCCTGCCTTACTTCATTTCATGGGTCGTCGTAGGGTACATGGCATTCATTCTGTTCAACAATACGGATGGTCTTATTAACAGTGTCCTGAATAGGAGTGGACTTCAAGCTGTTGATTGGTATCAAACACCATGGGTATGGCCGATTATTCTGACTTTAACGCGAATTTGGAAGAGTGCGGGTTACTACTCCATTATTCTGCTCGCTGCCATTACCGGATTCTCTGCCGATTATTACGAGAGTGCCCGCCTGGACGGCGCCACACGGATACAGCTGATGAGATACATTACACTGCCGTTGCTGAAACCGCAAATTATCATTCTCTTACTCTTGGGAGTCGGGAGGATCTTCTACGGGGATTTCGGTATGATCTATGGAATTATCGGGGATAACGGGATTCTATTCCCTACGACCGATGTCATCGATACGTATTCCTATCGGGCTTTAAGACAGCTTGGCAACTTCAGCATGTCATCGGCTATCGTGTTCTATCAGTCCATTATGGGGCTTATCGCCGTTGTTTCGTTTAATGCGCTGGTTCGGAAGATCGATAAGGACTCCAGGTTATTTTAAGAGGTTGTTCAAAAAGTCATCTTTCCATGACGAAACGTACTTTATTTTCGCGGAATGCAAAGGGAGGTGAACTTCATATGAATCGTCCGGTTGCTCTGGCCACGCCCGCACAGACCCGATGGTCAAGCGGTTTCTCCGATAAAATAGTGATGCTGGTTGTCGGGCTGTTTTTGATTCTATTTGCTCTAGTTTGTTTATTCCCGTTCTGGCTGATGGTCATCAATTCGTTCGCCAGCACCAGAAGCTTGGCACTCCAAGGATACGCTATATGGCCCAAGCAGTTCACGTTGGAGTCGTATCGATTCCTCCTTCAGGGCAAGCAAATGTTCACCAGCTATGGCGTTACTATTGCGGTAACAGTAATTGGAACCGCTATCGGGCTCGTCGTCACTGCATTGTTTGCTTACGTGCTGGCCCATCCGAAGAACCGGTACAGCGGGTTCCTCTCGTTCATGACCTATGTGCCGATGGTGTTCGGCTCGGGGCTTGTCGGTTTCTATCTTCTGGTCGTTCAGTGGCTGCATTTGAAAGATACGTTGTGGGCGCTTGTGCTCCCCTATGTCATGAATCCGTTCTTTGCGTTTATCTTAGTCTCGTTCTATCGCTCATTGCCTTATGAGTTGAACGAATCGGCTACCATCGACGGCGCTGGCGAATGGACGATCTTCTTCAAGATTATTAGACCGATCTCAACGCCGGTGATAGCGACGATCAGCTTGTTCTACGCCCTGCAATATTGGAACGACTGGTGGCTGTCGCTTTTGTTCATCGATAACAGCAATATGTACCCGCTCCAACTGCTTCTTCGTCAGCTCATGTCGCAGATGCAGCTCACGTCGCTCAATCACGGCAATGTGCTGACGCTGCCGCCGGCAGAAGGGGTCAAGCTGGCGACAGTATGTCTGACGATCGGCCCGATTGTACTCGTCTACCCTATGGTTCAGAAATATTTCGTCAAAGGTCTGACCCTTGGCTCGGTCAAAGGTTAAGCCTAAGAGGTTGTCCAATAAGTCATCCTTCCATGACGAAGCAGATCATGAAGTAGATTCGACGTCGAATTATTATAAAGTTTAAATGAAGGGGGTTATTTACATGGTCAAATCAAAGCTCAGGTTCCTGGTGACGGCATTGCTCGGGCTAGCAATCACTTTATCCGGATGCTCCGGCGATGGAGGGAACGCCTCCGGGTCCAACAAATCCGGGGAGAACGGTGCTCCATCTCTTGAGCCGGTTACGTTGGAGGTTGTCGTTCCAGGGGCGAAAGGGGCTAATTACGATGAGGTGCTGGCAGAAGTCAACAAGAGGTTAAAAGCCGAGATGAACACACAGGTTAAATTCACAATCATCGACTTTGCCGATTTGAATCAGAAGACCAACGTTATGCTTGCCTCGGGAGAGAGTGTGGATTTGATATTCGATGCTCCATGGTTGCATTTGGACACAATGGCTTCCCAGGGCTATTATGAAGAATTAAGTGAGCTTCTGGACCAATACGGCCCCAATGTGAAAGAGACGAGACCGCAGCAAATGTGGGATGCGAACAAAATTAACGGCAGCATCTATGGCGTTCCGTTGGGAAGCGCCTATACCCAGCAGAGATCCGTCTTCATCCGTAAGGATTTGAGGGAGCAGCTGAACCTGCAGCCCGTGAAGACGTATGAGGAGCTGAAAGCTTATCTCTACGCCGTTCGTGACAGTAACTCCGGGATTACGCCGCTACTCGCAGGCGCAGACGACGTCACGTACAGCTGGGTCAACTGGCTGATCCGAGACGATACCAGCGTCAACATCCGCCCAACGAATTTTGCCGGAGCCAGCTTGATGTTGTATTACAAAGGGAACGATGGAAAGGTCTATAATTTCTTTGAAACCCAGGAACCGAAGATCTGGTCCAACATTCAGGATGTCCGCAAGCTGTTCGTCGACAAAGTTATGTCGCAGGACGTCTTGACGAATAAGAGCAATCCGGCGGAAATGCAGCTTCAGAACAAAGTCGCAGCCACACCCCAAATGGTCTTTGGTGCTCCCAAAGCGTACAACGACCAGTTGAAACAGGTTGTAGAGGGCGGTGAGTTAGAAGCCGTTCGTCTGTTTGATCTAACCCCCGGGAAGAACCTGTCCAATTTTAAAATGGATAATTTCATCTGCATTGTAAAGACGAGCAAACATAAAGAACGTGCGATGATGTTCCTTGATTGGGCGAACCGGCAGGAGAATTATGATCTGCTGGAGCACGGGATTGAAGGCGTAAACTGGAAACAGGTCGGCGAGCATCAGTACGAGACACTGAACAACGATAGCGGCATCGTCTCGTTCCAGCTCATGCTCAATCCTACGTTAGAACGGGAATGGGTCGGTACAGACGAAGAGACTCAAAAGTACACTCAATTCATTACGGAAGCCGACAACTTCACGAAGGATGTCATGACCGGTTTCACCTTCGATCCGACGCCGGTGAAGAACGAAGTGGCCCAGTTCGCTACCATTCAGGCCAAATATTATAGCGGATTATTTAACGGCGCGCTTGATCCGGACGAATACTTCGCCAAGTTCAAAGCGGAAGGCGAAGCGGTGCTCGAGAAAATCCAGAAGGAGCTGCAGAATCAAGTCGACGCCTTCTTGGCAAAATAGGAACAACAACCCGCAAAAAAGGACCGCTTCGTATAGAAGCGGTCCTTTTTCGAGTCGGTAGGTTCTGATGTCTGTCGGGAAATGGGGTGGGTTACAAGGACAACAAGGAGCAAACCTGACGGATCGTCCCGGCCAATTGTTCGGCCATTTGCCGATGCTTCTTGATGGAGGGGTGTCCGCTGCCTCCCATTCCGTCTTCCGGCCGTTTGATGAGCGGAAATTCTACGAAGTGAATGTTGCCGTCGCCTTCTTCGTTGAGACTCTTGACGAGAGCCTCCAAATAGGGGCTGGGACCGAGGGTCATCGGACCGATTGCGCAGAACAATTGGGCCGATGGATATCTGCCGCGAATAAAACCTACCAATTTGCGATATTGTTCAATGTAATCCGTAGGCTCGATCGGTGCGGACCAATCATTGGTCCCTAGATTAACGACAATTATTTCAGGATGAAACGGATCCATGGCTTCCTGATCGAGATAAGGACAGATGGTTTCCATAAAATAATCCGACATGCGGCCTTCCTTGGCGCCGCCGAAATTCTGGTAGCAGCCCGTACCGGACGCGCCGACGATCAAAGTTTCGGCATTCAATAGCTGACCGGTCAGCGAGCTGTAAGCAAGCGCGTTGTTCTCGCGCGAAGCATCGCAATCGCAGGGAATCTGCGCTTCGTTGCCGAAGCCGCATGTGATTGAATCGCCGATGATGAGCAGTCGATGGGGAAGAGGGGACGGCGGGCTTAGAAAGGTTCCGTTCTCTGTCGTTAAATCGGTAAATTTAATGCTACCGAAGGCCGCTTCCGTACGTTTCTGCAGCGTTAAGGTATGGGGTACGTCTTCCAGATCGTCCGCAAGCTGGTATAGCCGGTTCTCCGGATCTATTCTCATCACCCGTACCGGGAGATCGTCGATATAGACGTTAACCCAGCTCTTCCCCTCTCCGTTGACATCCTCGATTTCGGCGGTAATTTCCCGTCCTTGAAAGCGTATGGTTATCGCACTTCCGGGAAGAAAACAGGAGATTCCATCCTGCTCTTGATGGAAGAGCCCATGTCTGAGGCTCGAGTTCAAAAAGTCAAATTTCATAAAATGACTTCCTTTCATGAATGATTTATATGATTTAAAAACGTTATGCGTAAGGGTTCTCGCCTGTAGACTCCCGGAGCACCAAAGAAACGCCCGACAATATCTTCGTATTGCCTCCATGAGTTTGGCCTTGAATAACCTGGTTCAGCAAATTCGCGGCGTTTCTGCCGATTTCCTCGAAGTCTTGCCGAACTGTAGACAATCCGATCGACAGGTTGCCGGAATGGTCCCAATCGTCGAATCCCATGATGGAAACATCCTGCGGGATTCTTACCCCGCGACCTGTCAATTGTTCGATGATTTCAATGGCAAGCTTGTCATTGCTGCACAACAAAGCGGTGACATTCCGCTTCACAATGCTGTCGGTCAACTCGTCATAATCCATGCGGGTCAACAAATGTTCATCGGTTACCGGAAGCCCTGCCTGACGCATGGCGCTGCAATAGCCGGCGAACCGCTCCTGCTCGGAATGAAGGAAGAAGTGATAGCTCGCAAATTTTATTTGGGTATGCTTCAGGCGAATCAGCTCCCGGGTAGCCAAGATCGCCCCGTCGAAATTGTTGCATCCGGAGAAATAGCTGGGATGATCCACGTTGTATCGGTCTACCAATAGGTAGGGGATGTTGTTTTGTTCGATCAATTGATAGTTATCCTTGCTCTTGATCGGATCGAACGGATAAATCAAGAAGCCGTCAACTTTCCGGTCCAGCATTTTCTGAATGGAGGCTTGTTCAACGGCCAAATTTTCGCTGCTCCATTCCACGATTAAAGAATAATTGAATTCGGCGGCCACTTGTTGCGCGCCCTTGATGATCTTCATATACGATACATCGTAATTGTCCTCTGCCGATAAAATGAATGCGATCAAATGGCTGGAATTGTCCGCTGCTTGAGCTTCATTTACAAAAGAGCCCTTTCTTTTGATTCGGGTGATTGCGCCCTCGTTGGCCAGTTCCGTCAACGCTTTGCGAATCGTTATTCCGCTTACATGAAATTGTTCCATCAGGTCTTCTTCATTCGGCAGTTTGTCGCCAGGTCGAAGCTCGCCAACTTGCATCTGATGCAGCAGCGCTTGTTTTACCGTTTCGTACTTCGGCTCGTTCACAACAATTCTCCTCTTGTTACAGTCTGGTGATTAAATACGGCATTTTAAATGATTTGATAAAAGTATACTTTATTTATACGATAAATTCAAGTTTCTGCACCTTGCTTTATTATATATGTATAGATTACAACAGGATATTTGGTTTGTAATTGACCAAATACATATAAAATGATAATATGAATAGTAATTTATTATATAATAAAGTATACTTTATTTTGTGATAGTAGAGTTTAGCGGAGTTCATGAAGAAGCTGAAGGGAGGAATTATTTTGGAGTTTAGCTTTACCAAATATACCAGGCTGATGGGGAGATTTGATCTGACCGAGAAAGAGAACCCGAAATGCGGATGGGTCAACAGCGCCGTTCTTGTTGCCTTCCGGGGTACGGCCATCTCGATGAAGGCCGAGGATTCCGAGGGTCAGGATTACGTTGAAATCGTAGTGGACGGTGTCGCCCGGAATTGGATCAATCTGAAGAAGGGGGTTCATGAATACGTAATCGAACAGGGACTGCCGGATGGGGAACACATCTTGGAGATCCACAAGCGTACGGGGATTCTGACCGGAAGCATTGTATTTCATCATTTTTCTCTGCCTGACGGTGGAAGCTTCCTTGCCCCGCCTGCGACAAAACCACTCCGGCTCGAATACTTTGGCGATTCCATCACGGATGGAGCGGGAATCGGCCATCCGCACGAGCTTGCTGAAGCTCCGGATCTGGATGACGGATACATGTCCTATGTGGGGATCAGCGCCAGAATGTTGAACGCGGAATATCATACGATGGCCATATGTGGAATTGGCGTTTGGCAGGATGCGATAGGGAATAAGCAAGGATTGCCGGAACACTTTTACGGGACGCTTGGCAAAGGGACAGCGCCTTGGGACTTCTCCCGGTATATTCCTGAAGGAGTCATCATTAATTTGGGCCAGAACGATTATTCTACGCCCATCGATGATGAGGAGTATATTGCGGCTTATATTGGATTCATTCAGACTATCCTGGACAAGTATAACGATCCCTATGTCTTTTGCTGCGTCGGAACCATGAATAACAACTATCTTGCCAGCGTGAAAAAGGTAGTGTCCCATTTCAATCAAGATGGAAACAGGAAGGTATTTGTAGTTGATCTGGGGTTGATTCATCCGGAGGTGGAAGGATGGGGAGGCCGGTACCATCCCGGTTATCAGACGCATTACCGGATGGGCTGGGAGCTCGCTTCTTTTATAAGCGCCAAGACCGGATGGGAATTCCTTAAACGTCCGTCGATCGCAACGGAATGCGTGTTCTGAATTCATTCATAATGATTGGGAATCCGAGACGGACACGATCTAGTGTCCGTCTTTAATTTGAATTGGCATGGCGGTCCAGCCTCAATGAGGATTCTCCGATAATCATAGCCGTGATTCCTATCCCAAAATCCGGTTCGCTTCAGCATCAGAGAGATAACCTCATTATTCTGCTCCTTCGAAGCTGCCCGGAAATAATCTATAGCAGAAATTCCTTTCGATATTCGTTCGGGGTCCGGCTTTCCATCTTTTTAAATACTTTGCTGAAATACCTCTCATCGTTGTACCCTACCATCTCTGCAATCTGAGAGATCCGCATATGGGGGTTCATCAAGAGGAGCTTGGCCTTCTCAATACGGATCCTGCTCAGGTAATCGAGCAACGTGACCCCGAACTCCTGCTTAAATTTACGGGAAATATACTCCCTGCTAAGATAAAAGCGGGATGAGATGTCCTGCAGTGAAATATCTTCGTTATATCGCATCTCCAAATACTTAGCGATATCGTAGACGATATGGCCGTCTTTGGTGTACTGCTGTTTCATGGTTCGGGATGCGGATGTCAGCCTTCCGAGGATTTGTCTCTTCCAACGCTTACAATCCAGATGACCATACTCATTGAGCGGTAGGGTAATAGAGAACCGATCCTGCTCTACCTCCGCCGATTTCAAAACATCCAGCAGCTCGGGCTCAGCCCAGTGCATCTGTATCCAGTCCCATTCTTTATTCCATGCCGATAATTGCATAGGTGACAGAAATTCAGAGGTGCAAATCTCATCCAACCATTCAGTGGCTGCCCTTTCCATCTGCTCAGAAGCCCCGCTTAAGGCGGCAAGGCGAAATTTCTCCTCCTGCGGGCTGTTTCGTAATGCGCTGATCCGGGTTGGGCTGGCGTCGTCTCCCTCGTGTAAATAAGATGAATCATCCAGCAGGTTGCGATTCCAGAGCCCTCTTTCGGCCCGAGCATAGGCATGCGGGATTTCAGCGAGAAGAGTCCGATGCTTACACAGTCCAAAGTGGGCTCTTCGATGAAGGGTACTGAAGATAGCCCCGTTGATCTTTTGTAGGATAAGAGATAATGGCATGGATTCATCCCAATGCAGAATAACAATATCGCCAGGCTTATCTATATGACGGAAAGCAATGCCTTTTTGCTCCAATAATTCGTTGCATATATTAATGATTGTGAAACTCAAGAGATGTTGCTGATTCTGGAATTTCTCCAATAGATCTTCATCAAACTGGGTATTGCTGAGGATGGCAACCGTGCACAGCGTGACCGATGCGGGAAGTAGCAATCTCTCTTGTAATTCTCTGTGGAAGTTCCGGACGTTTGTACTGCCGTTAACGAGATCTGTGAGGAGGCGATCATCGTAAAGCGGCTTCATTTGATTCATCTCAATATTAAGCCGGGTTATCTTCCAGCGTTCCTCTTCTTCGATTTTCCATGCGCTCACAGCCTTTCCCAATGCTTCGTTAAGTGCCCCAGGCTCAACGGGTTTTAGGATATAATCCACCCCTCCATTTCTTACCGTATGACGTACCAAGTCGAAATCATCATACCCGCTAATAACGATGCTTTTTATATCAGGCCGATGGCTCTGCAGCCATGACAGTAATTCACAGCCGTCTTTGCGAGGCATCCGCATATCCGTCATGACGATTTGAGGCGATTGCTGCTCAATAATTTCTACGGCCAATTCTCCGTTTGAAGCTTGAAATATTTCAGTGATGCCATGGCTTGTCCAATCGGCAAGCAGTTTAATTGCATCCCGGACATGTATTTCGTCATCGACGATCAGTGCTCTCATTCTTATCTCTCCCTGATGTAATTACTCGTAAAGTAACCTTAACGCCATGGGGCTTTAAATTATCGATGGACAGTGATGATTGATTATCCGAATAGAGTTGCAGGCGCATCCGTACGTTTCTTAGGCCAATCGATTCTTGTTTATCCTCGTTACTATCTTTGGAATCGCCATGGAGCACATTCTGTAGTTCTTGCAACTTTAGAGAATCTATGGAGGCCCCATCATTTTTAATCGTAATCCCTATGGACCGGCTATCGATCACTTCTGTGATGATGGACACTTTTCCGGTTCCTTCAAGTTGATCCATACCATGTTTGAAGTAGTTTTCTGCAATCGGTTGCAGAATCATTTTTGGAACCTTATAAGAAAGGCTTTCGGGATCAATCTGCCATTCAACATCCAGTTGATCTTTGAATCGTTCCTCTTGCAGATCAAGATACAGCTCCAGGTGCTTGATTTCCTCTCCGAGGGTGACCAAGGCTTCGCTATTTCTCATGTTGTAGCGCATGATGCTCGCTAATGAAGACAGCAGAGAGTAGATGCGAGGCACCTTATGATGAAGGGCAAGCGTGCCGATGGATTGCAGAGAATTAAATAGAAAATGCGGATCGATTTGGGCCTGCAAGACTTTTAACTGATTGGTCTTATTCGCTAATTCTAGACGATATTCTGTGAGAATCAAGTTGTTAATCGTATCCATCATCTGTCGGAAACGACGCGAAAGGATGCCGATCTCATCAGGGCTGGTCACCTGAATGTCCACGTCAAGACGCCCGGTCTGCACCACATTCAAATAATTCATAAGCTGCTTAATCGGCCGCGTGATTCGGATTGTAATCCATAAGGTGCCAAGAATAACGATGATCAAGGTTATTACGGCTACGATGGAATTAATCCGGACTAATTGAGTGGAATGCTGGTAGAGGGTGCTATGAGGAATTTGCTTGACCAGCATCCAGGAAGTAAAGTTGGAATCCAATTTTTCAAAAATGCTAATCGAATCCTTATCGTCTAAAAAGCCCTTGTCCCCTTGATCTTTAATCTCCTGTAACAGATGGTTGTCAGGAATCTTCGCACCAATTTCTTCAGGGTTATTGCTGTAGATTACGCTTCCCTGGCTATCGATGAGATACAGATTTTCTGAACTCTTGTCATAGAGCTGATCACAAATCCTATTGATCCCGTCAAGGTTGACATCGATGGCTAATAAGGCCAGTTGCTTGGTGTTCGGGACATTGACAATCGAGCGATAAAAAGTAATGACTCTGCTGTCCGTGTAGTTGGACGGGGAAGGAGAAAACCCGTAATTATGAACTGGATGGACCGATTCGATTGCAGCGACCCCCGCTCCAATTTGTTCGATTTTTCGAAAAGCTTCATGCTTGTACGCTCTTTGCGGAGAACTTCTGGTAATCAGGGTAGACTGGTTCGTTAAATTGTTATGCAAATAAACCTGGTGAATATCCGGCGTCGTGACTTGAATGGATTGTAGAGTGGCATACAGCTCGGAAACGACCATGTAATCGTTCGGACGAAGCGCCAAATTTCTTAAAAAGTGGGTATCCGAATAGACCGAAACGGAGGCGCGATTGATGCCGCTCAGATAGTTGTCAAGATTCGTCTTACCTTGATAAATCAACCGGATATTCTCGTTGAGCGCCTGCTCCTTCACCGATTCCCGTGTATAAAAGAGCGTAATAACAAGCGAAACCGTTAACGGAATGATTGTAGCAAACAACATGAATTTAAAAAGGCGGGTTCGAATGCTGCGAAACTTCAATTTCTTCACCTCGCGGGATTGGTCAATATTTTACTCTTATCGGTTCAGGATTCTCCATTACCATTTCAAGCCGCTTATTGCATACTAACTTTACACACTATTTGATTAATAGAAAAGGGGGAACAAGGATGAACCGTACAAAAGGCTCGCGTCTGCTGCAACAAATGATTTTTGTGGGCCCTTCCGCTTTCTTCTTCATCCTTATATTGATAGTCCCATTCCTTCTGGGAATTTATTATTCCTTTACGAACTGGAATGGAGTCGGGTCAAGTCATATTGATGTCGTAGGGCTGGATAACTACAAACAGATTTTTTTCGATGATCCAAAGTTTAAAACCGCCTTCTGGTTTACGGCCAAATTCACCTTGCTTGGTGTCATTCTGACCAATTTGATTGGATTTGTACTGGGGTACCTGCTAACAAAACCGCTCAAAACCAGAAATGTACTGCGAACCATATTTTTTATGCCGAATGTGATTGGCGGATTGCTGCTAGGATTTATTTGGCAGTTTATCTTTATAAAGGGCTTTGCATCGATAGGTGAGGCTACAAATTTCAAGTTTTTTTCACTTCCGTGGCTCGGTACGGAGAATACGGCCTTCTGGGGGATCGTCATCGTATTTATATGGCAAACGGCCGGATATCTGATGATTATTTACATTTCTTCTTTCAATAACGTACCGAAGGATATTCTTGAGGCGGCGGAAATAGATGGTGCCAACAGATGGCAGTTGCTGATGAATATCATCATTCCGCTGGTGATGCCGGCAATTACGGTTTGTCTGTTTCTGGCGATTTCCTGGTCCTTTAAAATGTTTGACCTTAATCTTTCGCTGACCAAAGGCGGCCCTTTCGGTTCAACCGAATCCGTTGCCATGAACATTTATACGGAAGCTTTTGCCAACAACCGAATGGGCCTTGGCTCGGCAAAGGCTATGATCTTCTTTATCGTAGTAGCCGTTATTACGAGTGTGCAGGTTAAAGTGACGAAGAGTAAGGAGGTCGAAGCCTAATGAATATGTTGAAAAAGAGACACCCTAGCTCGTTCATCATTGAGCTGGCTTTGATTCTTGTCGCTCTGATCTTCTTGGTGCCTTTTTACTTTCTATTCGTAAACTCGGTTAAGACCTTTGGTGATTTGTTGACCAATTCGGCGAGTTGGCCATCTACCTTTGAATGGAGCAACTACTCAAGAGCATGGACTATTACAAGATTCCCGGAGGCCTTCACCAACTCTTTACTGGTTACGGTAATCAGCAATGCGCTTCTGGCTATTTTCAGCGCGATGGCGGCTTATCAGATGGTGCGGAGGGATATCAAGTTAAACCGCATTTTATTCTCATTGTACGTTGCCGCGATGGTAATCCCGTTTCAATCGATCATGATCCCGCTTGTTAAAGTAACGTCAAAGATTGGCTTCAGTGACAGCATACCTGGTTTGATCGTTTGTTATTTGGGATTCGGGATTCCGCTCTCCGTTTTCTTGTTCCACGGCTTTATGAAATCGATCCCGCTCGAAATCGAAGAAGCGGCAACCGTGGACGGTTCGAACGTGTACGGAGTGTTTGTCAGAATTGTGCTTCCGCTGCTGAAACCTATTTTTGTTACGGTAATTATTCTGAATACGCTCTGGATATGGAATGACTATTTGCTGCCATCCTTGATATTGCAGTCTCCCGAGCTCCGCACCATTCCGATCGCCACATTCGCTTTCTTCGGACAGTATACGAAACAGTGGGACTTGGCTTTGCCGGCGCTTGTTCTGGGCATCCTGCCCATTATCGTTTTCTTTCTGTCCATGCAAAAGTACATTGTCGAAGGAATTACGGCAGGGGCCGTCAAGGGATAACAAGATGTCAATTTCATCTCCCTCATGCATCAATATCGTACCTATGATTGTTTTAAGATCCTTATTATATTGAAAGTGTAATAGCTTTCAGAAGGTATCAAACTAGAAAAGGGAGGATTTACACAATGAAGAAATACGGAAAACTAGCCCTCATTACTCTGCTTGCTCTTTCGGTAATGTTGGCTGGATGCGGTAAGAAAGAAGAGAACAATGCCGCGGTAAAGGGTGATGAAGCAGCCTCAAGCGAAACGAAAACGGTCAAAATCTTTCAGTTCAAAGTTGAAATTGCGGAAGCTTTAACAAAACTGAAAGCCGATTATGAAGCGGAACATCCGGGCGTAAAGCTTGATATTCAAACCGTCGGCGGAGGATCGGATTATGGAGCTGCACTGAAGGCTAAATTTGCCGGCAGCGATGAACCGGATATCTTTAATGTCGGCGGGTACCAGGACTTGGAAACTTGGTTCAACAGCCTGGAGGATCTTTCCGATCAGCCTTGGGTTTCCGATGTGACGGACGTGGCAAAGCAACCGATGACCAAGGATGGGAAATTATACGGTCAACCTATGAACGTCGAAGGTTATGGATTCATCTATAACAAGGATTTGTTCGAGAAAGCAGGTATTGCTGAATTGCCTAAAACCTTGTCCCAATTGGAAGCCGCTTGCATCAAGCTGCAAGAAGCGGGAATTACTCCTTTTGTGAATGCTTATATGGAAGGCTGGGTTCTTGGAAATCATACTTTGAACGTCGCTTTTGCGCAGCAGGATGATCCAAGCGCATTCGTAAAGGGACTGAACGAAGGAACAAGTAAAATTCCTGGCAATCAGGTGTTTGATGAATGGGTGAAGTTGCTTGATCTGACGGTGAAATACAGCATGAAGAATCCGTTAACTACGGATTACAATACGGAAGTAACTGCATTTGCTAACGGTGAGGCAGCCATGACACAGCAAGGTAACTGGACACAAGTACAAATTGATGGCATTAAGCCGGATCTGAATATCGGTTTCCTGCCGATGCCCATCAACGAAGATGCAGAGAAGAATGACAAGCTTCTCGTTGGCGTTCCAAACAACTGGGCTATCAACAAGAATTCGCCTGTAAAAGAAGAAGCCAAACAATTCTTGAACTGGCTCGTGACTTCCGAAAAAGGCAAGAAGTACATTACGGATGAGTTTAAATTCATCCCTGCCTTCAAGAGCATTCCTGCGGCCGACACGATCGGACCCTTGGGCAAAGATATTCAAACCTACAGCCAAGCCGGTAAAACGCTGAGCTGGGAATTCAACAAGTATCCAGATGGGGCCATGAATGAATTTGGCAGCCAGCTTCAAGCCTATATTGCCGGCAAATCGACAAAGGAACAGCTGTTGGAAGGTTTGCAGCAAACTTGGGATAGCTTAAAGAAATAATAAACCTTACGTAGGAAGAGGTGTTCGCGATCCGTGGGACACCTCTTTCTATCAAGATAGAGAGTGGAGGAATTCGTGTCATGTTAGGCAGCGCAGCGATCCATCCCGAGAAAATGGGAAAGGTAGCGGGTGTTCAAAATATTTGGAATATGATCGGTCCGGTAATGAGATGGGAGGCTGTGGGAGAATCGTTTCTTTTTTGGGGAAACAAAGCTAATGCAGCGGTAGTGTTCCTGACGGAAGATATTTTTCGGATAAAACTGTTCAGGGGAGAAACGCCGGATTTGTTGACGACAGTAGCAGTCCTGCCGCAAAGGGCGTTGGATACGTTGAAGTTAACGGTTGTTGAAACCGAAGACCAAGTTAAGATTGGTACTTCGTCCATCGAATTAATGGTGGATAAAGCGACTATGTTATTCTCGGTCACAAATGCGGAGGGTCGTCCTCTTGTTCATCAGACAGGAGTTCGTTGGAGCCCCATGGGAGAAATGACCGCCATATTTAATAGTACTGAGGGAACGCATTTCTATGGGTTGGGGGAGAAGACAAGCTTTTTAGATAAAAAAGGCGAGAAATATACCAATTGGAATACCGATGTATACGCACCCCATGTCCCTGAAATTGAAGCATTATATCAATCCATTCCGTTCCTTATTCCTATGAAGGAAGGAAGAAGCTATGGCCTATTCCTGGACAATCCCGGCAAATCGGTGTTTGATATGCGCACGGAGAATGATGCGTACTCTATTGGATGCATGACAGGGTCATACGATATTTATTTTATAAACGGACCCGAAATGAAAGAGGTAGTGGCTAGATATACCTTGTTAACGGGGAGGATTCAACTGCCTCCGAAATGGGCCATCGGTTATCATCAATCCCGTTACAGTTATATGAACCAGCAAGAAGTGCTTGAGCTGGGTAGAACGTTCCGAGCGAAGAATATTCCTTGCGACGTCATTTATTTGGATATCCACTATATGGACGGTTATCGGGTGTTTTCGTTCGACCCAATAAATTTCCCAGATCCCGAGGCTATGATCAAGGAACTGAAAGACTTGGGAATTCGCATCGTTCCCATCGTCGATCCGGGAGTCAAGCAGGATCCACGCTATTCTATCTACAAGGAAGGCGTGAAAGAAGACCACTTTGTCAAGAGAATGGAAGGCGACATCTATCTGGGAGAAGTGTGGCCGGGGATGAGTGGATTTCCCGATTTCACCGAGGATCGAACGGCGGAATGGTGGGGGGATAAGCACAAATTCTATACAGATCTCGGTATAGAAGGCATTTGGAATGACATGAACGAACCTGCCTTATTCAATGAAAGTAAGACGATGGACCTTGACGTGATCCACGGCAACAACGGAATGCCCGGCACTCACGAGGAGCTGCACAATTTATACGGGATGCTTATGTCGAAGGCAACCTGCGAAGGTCTGGCCAAACAACTGAATGGATTACGTCCGTTTGTATTGACACGGGCAGGTTATGCGGGGATTCAGCGTTATGCGGCTGTCTGGACCGGGGATAACCGCAGTTTCTGGGAACATATGGCGCTTGCGATGCCGATGGTGATGAATATGGGCTTGTCGGGTCTGCCCTTCGCAGGCCCCGATATCGGCGGGTTTGCCCATGATGCCTCAGATCAATTGCTTGTCCGCTGGATGCAAATGGGGGTGTTCTTTCCATATTGCCGAAGCCACTCTTCTATCGGAACCGTACGTCAAGAGCCTTGGTCCTTCGGGGAGAAAGCCGAAGGCATTATCCGCGATTATATCGGA
>DJTQ01000037.1 GCA_002439285.1 Paenibacillaceae bacterium UBA6304 | reverse complement strand
GTTCAGGTCGAAGTTCCGACGCATGTCGCCGGAACGTTGGAGTTTGAAAGCGGGGCGATCGCCAGCCTGATCACCAGCTTCGACATTTTCGGCGGCAGCAGCCTGCCGCCGATCGAGATCCACGGCACCGAAGGCTCGCTGCTGGTGCCGGATCCGAATACGTTCGGCGGCCCCGTCAAGTATCGCCGGACCGGTGAAGAAAGCTGGACCGAGCAGCCGCTGCTACCGGGCTACGAGGACAACAGCCGCGGCATCGGCCCCGCCGATATGGCGTATGCACTGCTTCGCGGCCGACAGCACCGGGCGAACGGCGAGCTCGCTTACCATGTGCTCGAAGCGATGTGGGCCTTCCATGGCTCATCCGATTCCGGACGCTATCATGAAATGAAGAGCCGTTGTGTGCGCCCTGCCCCACTCCCGGCAGGCCTTAAGCCTTACACACTGGATTGATATAGCTCTCTTTTAGAAAATGACAGTTTTTTTGAATAAGAGCCGGCCAGAGATTTTATTCTTGGCTGGCACTTTCTCTTTGCCGGCTTACTGCCGTCTGCTTGGTAGCCCTCAGTCATCTACGATGACTTATGGGGCACCTCCTCGATCTCTAGAAGTTTGGCTTAGTAGAAGAGTTTCCTCCTAAACGTTCCGGCTTTGGGGCACGAATTAATTACTTTAACTAACTAGTCACGAAACAGGCGCACATGAAGCAAACTTTCCAGTAACCATTAGCTTCATGCATTCACCGCCCAGATCGATAGGAGTGACTGTTGTTGGGAGTAATTAACTGTATTACCTACAGATAATTACCGTGAATCCAGTCGTTCTGGATACTTAGCTGTATTTTGTACAGTTAATTCTTATCCCTTCCGCTCTTTTCGCTGCAAGTGTCTATATTAACTGTAGGATTTCCAGTTAGTTTGTCCGGACCTGGCCTACCGCGCGAAATAACTGTAGGATTTCCAGTTAATCTTCATAGAGCGGGATGGTGAGCTCCGGGAGGAGAGCGACATAGTGAAAGTTAGCTTGGTCAGGAAAAGGGGGTGTCCTTCAGCCAACTACGATGACTTTTAGAACACCCCCATTTAGATTATGCCGACTCTACTTGTTATTACTCTACTCTAATTTAGCCCGGCCCCGCTTGGGTCGTCTCGTCTTAACGCCCCTTTGCCTTTAAATACGCTTCTTTATAAGCCGCCGCTTTTTGGGCAATGAGAGAGAAATCCTTTTGCTTCAGCGCTTCATTCGTGAGATCCGAGCCGATGCCTACGGCCACTGCGCCGGCTTTGATCCAGTCGCCGAGGTTGTCCAGCGATACACCCCCGGTCGGCATGATGTTGGCTTGCGGCAACGGTCCTTTAATCGCTTTGATCATCGACGGGTCGTAGAGGTTACCCGGAAACAGCTTAACGATGTCCGCTCCGAGCTCCAGCGCTTCCTGGATTTCCTTGATCGTCATGACTCCCGGCATCACCGGAATCCGGTAGCGGTTACAGAGCATTACGGTATCCCGATTGAGGCATGGCCCTACGACGAATTGAGCCCCGCTTAGAATCGCCGCCCGCGCGGTTTCGGGATCCAGCACCGTTCCGACCCCAATGATGGCGTAGGTCGCCGGGTCTTCCGAATCCCACGCATATTTGGCGGATAGCGTCTCGATGGCCCGAAGCGCGAACGGCACGGTCATCGTCACCTCGATCACTTTAATGCCGCCGGCAATCGCCTGCTCGGCCATCTCTACCACTTGCTCCGGCGTTTCGCCGCGCAATACGGCAACTACGCCTTCCTCCGCGATTTTCTGGACCAGCTGTAATTTTTTCATATAAACTCCTCTTTCCTCATTGAATTGTTGAATGGAATCGTTAAATGACTACTTTCTAATCCGGTCGTCTCTCTTAACTATCATCCTATCATGTTTGTCTTGAACACGAAATCAGGTAATTTAAAGGAAAAACCGCACTTTTTATAGCAACTCTCGCATCCTTAGACAATGAATGGGCGGATAGCTTGCAAAACGAACATAAATGGATTAATGTAAACCCATATAAACATTATAAACATAAATAAACGAAAAGAGGAGATTTATTTATGGAAAGACGTTACGCCTCTCATCCCAATGAATTTAAAAAGTTCGATACGGAGCGGCTTCGCCAGGAATTCCATATTCCCAAGCTGTTCACCCCGGACCGCCTGGAATTGGTGCTTACCCATGAAGACCGCATGATTGTCGGCGGGGCAGCCCCTGTGAATGAGGTTGTGAAGCTGGATATCGATTTAAAGGAACTGGGTGTCTCCTACTTCCTGGAGCGGCGAGAACTCGGAGCGATCAATGTGGGCGGGCCGGGCGTCATCTCTGTTGACGGAACGGAATACGAACTGGATACGAAGGATTGCCTGTATTTAGGAATGGGCTCGAAAGAGGTTCTCTTCAAAAGCAAGAACACTGCGAATCCGGCCAGATTCTACTTGAATTCGGCGCCTGCCCACAAGGAATTTCCAACCGCCAAGACTACCCTCGCCGAAGCGGAGTCCGGTGCTCTGGGCTCTATTGAAAATTCCAACGACCGGACGATTCATCGTTTCATTCATGAAAACGGGATTCAAAGTTCGCAGTTGGTGATGGGAATGACGCAGCTAAAGACCGGAAATATGTGGAACACGATGCCTGCACACGTTCATCCTCGCCGGATGGAAGCTTACATGTATTTTGACTTACCGGAGGACGCCGTTGTATTCCACCTGATGGGCGAACCGACCGAGACGCGCCATATCGTCATGAGAAACGAACAAGCCGTCATTTCGCCGAGCTGGTCGATTCACAGCGGAGTGGGCACTAGCAATTATACATTTATCTGGGGCATGGCCGGAGATAACAAAGCCTACGCCGATATGGACGCTGTTCCTATGAAAGATTTAAAATAAGAGATAAAACTAAAGGGAAGCGTGGACATGATATGAGCTCGATACGACGATACGAAAAAATTATGGAGGTTCTGCTGACGAACAAAGAAGTGACCGTAGCTGAGCTGAGCGACCGGCTCGGGGTCACGGGCAAAACGATTCGTGAGGATCTCACCCGGCTCGAAGAGCAAGGATTGATCATCCGCGTTCATGGCGGGGCGGTTCTCGCACAGGGAGACCAGTTCGGCATTCTTCCCGCCAAGGAACCCCTGGTTAAGCATGCGGAGGAGAAGTCCGACATCGCGCGCAAGGCGATGGCCCACATCCAGGAAGGCGACATCATCGCACTCGACGGCGGCAGCACTACGCTGGAAATTGCCCGTCGGCTCGATAACCGGCCTATGACGGTCATTACGAACGACGTCTACATTATCAGCGAACTTGTCGCCAAAGACCATATCCGTCTCGTCGTTCCCGGCGGGTATCGAGTCCGCAATATGCTGGCCGGACCGGAGGCAACGGCTTACGTGAAGCAATTGAACATTCAAAAAGCGTTTATTTCGGCGACCGGCATTCATCCCGAGCACGGCCTTTCCATCTACACCGGCGAGTTGATCGAATTCAAGCGTGCTTTAATCGATACGGCCCGCGAAGTGATCGCCGTGATCAATCATCATAAATTCGGACAGACCGCGCTTCGTACCTTCGCATCACTAAACGAACTGACGCGGATCATTACGGATGATGCACTTTCTGCCGAGACAGTCCGTTCCTATTCGGATGCGGGCATTTTTGTGGAATAACCAGGAACTATCCACTATTTCTGAGGAATAAGGAGTGTTCAAATCATGAAATTATTCGACCTTTCGGGAAAAACAGCCCTCGTAACCGGTTCAGCCGGCGGACTCGGCCAAGGTATCGCAATAGGATTGGCGGAAGCGGGTGCTGACATCGTGTGTGCTTCTTTAAGTTCAAGTCAAGAAACCGTAGACCGGATTTCGGCACTGGGCAGAAAAGCTTCCGTTATCGAAGTCGATCTCAGCGACCACGGGAAGCTGCAGGAAACTTTTGATGAAGCCCTTAAGTTGACCGGGCATATCGACATCCTCGTCAACAACGCGGGAATCATCCGCCGTGCGCCAGCCAAGGACCACAGCGAGAAAGACTGGTTTGACGTTATCGACATTAACCTGAACACCGTATTTCTGCTCTCGCAGATCGCCGGCAGACATATGATCGAACGGGGCAGCGGCAAAATCATCAACATCTGTTCGATGCTCTCTTTTCAAGGCGGCATCAATGTTCCGGGCTATACCGCTTCCAAGCACGGCGTAGCCGGATTGACCAAAGCCTTTGCCAACGAATGGGCGTCGAGCGGGATTCAGGTCAACGCCATCGCACCGGGCTATATGTCGACGGACAATACGGCGCCGATTCGCGCCGATGAGAACAGAACCGCGTCGATCACCGACCGGATTCCCGCTGCACGCTGGGGAACGTCAGAAGACGTCAAAGGTCCTGCCGTCTTCTTGGCATCCGCTGCGTCCAACTATCTAAACGGCCACGTACTATGCGTGGACGGCGGCTGGATGGCAAGATAAGAAGGAACATAAATAGAGCCCGTTCGGCGGATAATTCCCCGAACGGGCTTATTTCATTAGCAATCCTGGATTAGCCTGTTGTGGCAACTAACGCTCCACATGGCCCTTCCCGGTCAGCAGCCGTTCAATCTCCGTTGCGCTCGGCAAGCCTTCCCAATCTCCTACGGCCTGGATGACCTGTGAGCCGATCAGGTTGCCCAGACGGACCGATTCCTCAAGGCTATACTCCCGCAGCAGACCTGCCAGAAAACCCGCGCAAAATCCGTCGCCGGCGCCTACCGTGTCGATGACGTTTTCCGCCTTGAAGTAAGGGACCGCTATTAATTCCCCTTTTTTCTCGTACAGATAAGTCTCATTTTCTCCGCCTTTAATGATGCAAGCTCCCGGCAACTCATCCAGCTTTGCGAGAATCGCATCCATCGAATCGGTCTCATACAACAGCTTCAATTCATCCAGCCCTGGTAAAAAATAATCCGCTTTCATCGCCAGCGGCAAAAGTACCTTACATGCTTCCTCCACACCCCATAGTTTCAACCGCAGGTTCGGATCAAAGCTGACTTTGACGCCATGGCGCTTGGCCATGTCCATCGCATTAGATACTGCCTCTGCACAAGATGCGCTCAGTGCCGGCGTAATGCCCGTAACATGCAGAATTTTGGCGGAGGCTATGTATTGCTCGTCTAGGTGCTCCGGAGTCATACGGCTCGCGGCGGATTGCTTACGATAATAATAGACCGAGCTTTTGCCTGCGACATTCTCCCGGATCATCAGCCCTGTCGGGGCTTCTTCGGTCAGCTCCGCGCGGGATACATCCACGCCTTCACCGCGGATTGCCTTTATGATCCTCTGGCCAAACGGGTCGTTCCCAAGACGCCCGCACCAGCCCGAGACATGGCCGAGACGAGCCAGCCCGATCGCCACATTGCTCTCCGCCCCGCCGAACGAAGGCTCCAGCGATCTTGCGTATTCCAGCCCTTTACCGCCCTCGGCGATCAGCAAAGCCATGCTTTCTCCGAAAGTAATTACTTCCGGGACGCCATACCCTGACTTTATTTCATTCATTACTGTTCTCTCCTTGCTTCTTGAGGGATGTAATAAATAACTCCAAGAAATGTTCTTTCTTCATGTTGGTTTGTTACCGACCTCGATGACGCCAAGTAAGATAAACCGTTATATTCCGTAGAAATAAGCAGTATGATTAATAACATTCTCCATTTTTCCAGGAAAACCTTTAAAAAAGTGAAATGTTTGAGGAAGTCTTTCCCAAGGGTTAATTAGCAAAAAAGGCGGCCTAGCGGCCGCCTTTCAAGTTGCTTATTCCTACTCTACCTCCAAAATCGAAGGCATAATGTGTGGTGCGCGTCCTACTTCTTTCATGAAATATCTCCGCATCATCCGGTGGATGGTTTTGATCCAGACTGCTCTGTCATAGGTCTCTCTTTCAGCCTGTTTGTTTAGGCCGCGCTTGAGCACCGCTTCCGCCCGTCTTAACAGCGGTCTGGCATCCTGCATGTACACGAAGCCGCGGGTCACGATATCCGGGCCGGCCATAATCTGTCCGGTCTTCTTGTCCAAGGTCATGACTACGATGACGATGCCTTCCTGAGCAAGCTCCAGCCGTTCTTCCATCAACTCATCTTCGCGGGCCCGCATCTCGCCGTTGCTGACAAACACTTCACCCGACGGAATGGTTCTGCCGCGCTTAGCCCGGTTGCGATAGATCGACAGCGTGTCCCCGATATTAAGCACAAACGTCCGGTCTTCCGTCAGGCCCGTCTGCAGGGCTAGGTTCTTGTGGCTAAGCAGCATCCGATATTCACCGTGAATCGGGATAAAGAATTTGGGACGGATAAAGCTGAGCATCAGCTTCAAATCCTCGCGGTTTCCATGTCCCGAGGTATGAATGTCGAAAATAGAGCCGTAAATCACATTCGCCCCCGCACGCATCAGCATATCGATGCTCCGGTTGACGTTTTGCGTGTTCCCCGGAATCGGTGACGAAGAGAAAATGACCGTGTCGCCGGGATAAATCTGAACCGAGCGATGAGCGCCTGAGGCGATCCGGCTGAGCGCCGCGTTAGGTTCGCCCTGACTTCCGGTACATACAATAAGAATTTGGCGGTCTTCATACCGGTCGATATGCTTCACATCGATCAACATGCCTTCCGGAATACGAATATAACCCAAATCCTGTCCAATCGAGAATACCTTTTCCATACTGCGGCCGATGACCGCGATTTTCCGGTTGCACTGCATGGCCGCCTCAACGACCTGCTGCAGCCGGTGAACATTCGACGCGAACGTCGCAAACAGGATTCTCCCCTCGCACTGACGGAAAGATTCCAGAATGGCGCCCCCTACTTTGCGCTCGGAGGGAGTGAATCCCTCCTTCTCGCTGTTGGTGCTATCCGCGAGCAATGCGAGTACGCCTTCGCCGCCTACGCTTGCCATTTTAAAGAGATCCGCTGGCCGGTCTTCCGGGGTGAAATCGAATTTAAAATCGCCCGTATGCACAACGGCGCCGTAAGGCGTGTCCACCACGATGCCGAACGCATCGGGAATACTGTGGGTCGTCCGGAAAAAATGCACCGAGAGTTGTTGAAAATCATACCGGTCATTTTCCTGGAATACATGCAGTTTGACTTCCCCAAGCATCCGGTATTCCTCCAGCTTGGCACGGACCAGGCCGATTGTCAGCGGGCCGCCATAAACGGGCACCGACAATTGACGGAGCACAAAAGGAAGCGCACCGATGTGGTCCTCATGTCCATGGGTCAGGAACAAACCTTTGATTTTGTGACGATTCTCGATCAAATAAGTAATGTCCGGAATAATATAATCGATACCGGACAACTTCGAGTCCGGAAATTTCAATCCTGCATCAATAATGACGATCTCATTTTTGTATTCGATGCCATACATGTTTTTGCCGATTTCGCCGATCCCGCCGAGGGAATAGATGCGTACCGGGGGTGGCGAAGATTTGGGACGCCGGTTAGGCTTTGTCGTATTTACTGGTTTGGTATTTGCTTCATTCATTATGCGATTAATCCTCTCTAGAATAATGCAGACTGATCTAAACTTAATTATACTGAAATCTAATCGCAATAACTAATTAATTTTTAGTCAAGACTACATAAGCCCATATACGCAGAAACAAGCTGACGCCAGAACAAGACCGAACGCCAGCTAAATGATGTCTATTCCGAGGATTTACCCCATTGTCAGCAAGTTAAAACAACATCCTGCAAAATTCAATTTTTCAGTTCAATTCTTCAGCCCGATTTGCTCCAGCAACCCGCTATCGCTTACTACCTGAAGCCAGCGCTCAGCAATAAGGTGGTGGCCAGCCGCAGTAGGGTGTACGCCGTCCCATAGCCAATAAGCTTCCTCCCGGCGCTGAGCTGCATCATCAAATGCATCTTGGAGCGGAACATGAACGGCGCCGAATTGCTCGGCCAATTTGCGGACGATAGATTGGTAAGCGGACATCAGGTCGTTCCATTGCCCCCATTTTTCCTGGGTCGCTCCGGTTTTAAGAATGAACGGCTCGCAGAGCACCAGTCTGGACTGAGGCAACACCTCTCTGGTTTCGGTCAGCAAATGCCGGTAAGCCTTTTCAAAACGGTCCGTAACTCCGCTTGGTTCTCCGGACATAATTCTCCAGGCATCATTCACGCCGATCAAGATACTGAGCACATCCGGCTTCAGGCTGATAGCGTCTTCATTCCAGCGGGCATACAAATCCGATACGCGGTCCCCGCTTACTCCCCGGTTTACAAACAGCGGATTCTGTTCGGCGCAGGTGTGGCCGAGTCGTCCTGCGATCATATAAGCATAGCTATGCCCCAAAACATGGTTCAGGTCGGTTCCCCGATCCCGGTTTCCGTCTGTAATCGAATCCCCCTGAAATAAAATCACCTTGTCATTCATCTGCATAATTCCCCTTCCGATTAACTTGGCCCGTTCAAACCTGTCAGGCCGCGTGCCTGTTTGCCTCTTTTTCAAGGTTCTTTTAATTATATAAGAAAAAGCGATGTTTAAATAGATAAGCCGGCGTAACTTCGTTATTCTCAGCTAAGCATCGATAAAGCAGGCACTTTTCAGTAAGGGTTCGGCCATGGGGACAGCTACATCAAAGAAGACTCCGCCCCAATCGGGACAGAGTCTTCCTCTTCATCGCATGCGCGTTATTTTATCGCCACAAAGAACAGTCTGGCTGCGTCGTCCTCCGCTTTCACCCAC
>DJTQ01000336.1 GCA_002439285.1 Paenibacillaceae bacterium UBA6304 | reverse complement strand
ATACAGCGGATTTTATCGCTTTGGATCGGAAAGGCAGCGCCGATTGGGCCGCCATCCTGTCCGAAGTACAGGAGCAATTCGGACAGGATCGGGTAGAATCGGCCTGGGACCCGGAGGCGGCCGAGGCGGCCGGCTACGGCGAAGCCCAGGTGTTCGTGCAATTCTTCCGCGGCATCCCGATGCAGATCCGCGTAAAGTCCGGGACCCGCGAAGAGCGAATCTCGCTCTCCCAGCGGTTCGTTTCCGCCGTAACCGAGGTGGCGAGCGCCACGCTCATCAAGGAGCGCAAGCTGACCGATTACGGCGTACGCTACGGCGAGCTGGCGGAAATCGCCCGCGAAGTCGAGCAGGAGCTGGAAGCGGCGTTCCCACCGGACCGGCTGGAGGCGATCCAGGCGCAGGCGATCGCGCACGGGCGCAGCGAAGCCGAGTTCGTGGAGCAGCGCCGGGCGCTTAGCCTGGACGAAGTCCGCGAGCGGATGGGCGAAGCGGACTGGCACGTCCGCTATGCGGGCCTGGAGGCGCTGCAGCAACCCGGCCCCGAGGCGCTCCCGCTGCTGGCGGACGCGGTCCGCGATCCGCAGATGCAGGTCCGCCGCCTCGCAGTCGTCTACCTCGGCGACGTCCGTACGCCGGAAGCGATGACGCTGCTGTACGAAGCGCTGCGCGACAGCTCCGCCGCCGTCCGCCGCACCGCGGGCGACACGTTGTCCGACATCGGCGATCCGGCCGCGACGGAGCCGATGATCGCCGCTCTGGCGGACAAGAGCAAGCTCGTCCGCTGGCGGGCCGCCCGCTTCCTCTACGAGGTCGGCACCGACCATGCATTGGAAGCATTGCGCGCCGCCGTGGATGACCCCGAATTCGAGGTCGGCCTCCAGGCCCGTATGGCCGTGGAGCGGATCGAATCCGGAGAGCAAGCTGCTGGGACAGTATGGCAGCAAATGGCGAAACGCGAACGGAACAATTAATTAAGCTAAGAGCCCCAAAGGCATAATAAAGAAGCAGGACAATGTCAATATTTAGACATTGTCCTGCTTCTTCACTTGCTTTATACTATGGAATTGTTATCGATTGGCAAAAACTGAATAGAAACCTCATCATTCCAGGTGAGGTAGAGGTCGCGATTGTGAAGAGTACACCGGAGGAGGCGCTGGAAGCCGCCGATGAATCCCGTGGAAAGGCACCGTCGCCGAAGCTTGTCGCCCCGCTTCAAACGGCGGCAGGCTGGGGCTGTTCCCGAAAGGGACAGAACTGTCACGCTTATCCTTCACCGGGAGAAGCGTGTTGAGCTATCTTAATGCAAGAATGGTGGGGGTGCACGGTATAGATACAAGGCCGCGGATTCCTTTCCGCGGCCTTTTTGCGTGGACTGGCGCTTACAGCGGGCTAGTACTTATGTGGATTAGCACGAATTAGGTTACATCAACAGCTTAACTTCATACCGTTTGTGGATAATAGATAACAAGGAATGATTTGTTAAACTTTTAAGGAGTTGTTTATGCATGAGCAAAAAAAATATCAGCACCGCACAATCTCTAAAACCCGGCCTCAAAGCCCGGCATATGACGATGATTGCCCTCGGCGGGTCCATAGGTACCGGCCTGTTCTTGGCTAGCGGCGGCGCCATTGCCTCCGCCGGCCCCGGCGGCGCCCTGCTCGCCTACGCCGCCGTCGGCATCATGGTCTACTTTCTGATGACCAGTTTGGGAGAGCTCGCCACATATATGCCGGATTCGGGCTCTTTTGAAACTTATGCCTCGCGTTTTGTCGATCCGTCCCTAGGCTTTGCTATGGGCTGGAACTTTTGGTACAACTGGGCGATTACGATTGCGGCCGAGCTCTCCGCCGCCACGTTAATCATCAAATACTGGTTCCCGGACAGCTCTTCCCTGCTGTGGAGCATTCTGTTCCTGGCTCTCATTCTGGGACTCAATGTCATGTCGGTAAAAGGATACGGTGAATCGGAGTATTGGTTCGCCATGATCAAGATCGCTGTCGTGATCGTCTTCCTGATCGTCGGGGTTCTCATGATCTTCGGCATTATGGGCGGCGAAGCCATCGGCTTCAAGAACTTCACGGTGGGAGATGCGCCTTTCCACGGAGGATTCTTCACCTTTCTCGGCGTATTCATGGCGGCCGGTTTCTCATTCCAGGGCACGGAAATGGTCGGCGTCGCCGCCGGCGAAAGCCACAATCCGCGGGAGCATGTGCCGCGTGCCATCCGGCAGGTATTCTGGCGGATCCTGATCTTTTATATTTTGGCGATTCTGGTTATCGGCCTGATTATTCCTTATACAAGTCCTAATTTGCTAAAAAGCGGCTTAGAAAATATCGGCGTCAGCCCGTTCACGTTAGTGTTTGAAAAAGCCGGCATGGCTTTTGCCGCTTCCGTCATGAATGCCGTCATCTTGTCCTCCGTGCTGTCGGCCGGCAACTCGGGGATGTACGCCTCCTCGCGGGTTCTTTACTCGCTGGCAAAACGGGGGAAAGCCCCGAAATTCCTGGCTAAGCTAAGCCGCCGCGGGCTTCCGGTCAATGCCTTACTATTGACGACTATGATTGGGATGTTTGCCTTCTTTGCCTCCCTGTTCGGAGACGGAGTCGTTTATAACTGGCTGCTGAACGCCTCAGGCATGTGCGGCTTCATTACCTGGCTCGGCATCGCCATCAGCCATTACCGTTTCCGCCGGGCATACACGGCCCAGGGCCGGGATCTAAAAGATCTTCCCTATAAAGCGAAATGGTTCCCGTTCGGTCCGATTTTTGCCTTTGTCCTCTGCTTTGTTGTTATTTTGGGACAAAATTTAGCCGCCTTTTCAGGCGGCCAGATCGATTGGTATGGGGTTGTAGTTTCTTATATCAGCATTCCTCTGTTCCTGATTATCTGGCTGGGCTACAAATGGATAAAGCGCACCAAAGTCATTCCGCTTAAAGAATGCGACCTGGATTCCCCTGCCCAGCCTCTTGAATAGACGGCCGATGTTAGTTGACTAGTGTCGTTGGCTAATGCTGTTGTCGGTTAAGAGTTGCCAACTAACACTGGGAATCGAGACTGTCTCACCGGGTCTCCCAATGAATTTCGACCCGCAAGTCGTCGGTTCCCTCCAACGGATTGGACAGGTATTGGATATTCTCTATGGATAGATCATAGAGAGTTTCCAAATCCCGGAGGAGTCCGCGCTCGGTTCCGGAGTACCGGACAGTTACGGTCAGTCCTCCCGTCTTAAGTTCCTGTCTGACCCTATCCTGGAGCCCCGCTGCACTGTCGATTGCTTCAGAGGGGTCGTATAAATGAAATCCCAACTGCTGCTGCAATCTTCTGTAGCTAGCCGAAGGAGCCCCTTCTTTGCTTGCCAGTGCGCTCAAGGTCTCTCGATAAAGCGTGGATGCGGTAGGATATCCCGTGACCGTCCATTGATGGTCCTTCCTCATTTGATCATCCGTACGTAAATAATAGGCATAACTGATCTGTTCCTGCGGAGCCGAGAGCGGATCGTCCCAAGTGGTATCGAGATGATACCACTTATTGTTTAATTGCAAGAGATTCCAGGCATGCAATTGCCCGCCTGCCGATCCCTCTACGATCACATTATTTATTCCGGCCTTCATCAGCAGTTTATACGTCAGCAAAGTATATCCCTGGCATACCGCTTCCCCGGTCCGGAGTCCCTCATAAGCCGTATATTTCTGCAGCCCTTCATCATACTTTAAATTTCGCACTACAAAGTCGTGGATCGCCTTTACTTTTGCATGGTCATTCATCCCTGAAGTTATAATACTTTTCAGTATTTCCTCCACGCGATTCGTTACATAGGTGGATTGCTCGGCGGTTTCCCGGTATGTCACGCTGAGGCTGATCTTGGCGGAGCCGCTCGTGCCGCGCCACGAGTAAGTATAGCGGTCTACGATATATTTCGTGTAAGGGTCGCTATCTAGCGCTCCATTTATAGCCTTCTTTAGCAGACTTTGCAGACTTTTCGTAGATCCCTTGTATTTTATAGTGATGGAGGATTTGCGTGCTTTCAGCCCCTCGGCCATTTCCCGCTGTACTTCCTTGGCTGTCGTCGCATAGGCATTATCCGAAGTAGCGGCAATGACCGGAATCGTATTCCAGTCGGCAGGTACCGCCCCCATCAATAAAGCCCCAACTAATACTGCCGTGATCCAGCGTTTAGGCATGCTCTGTCCCATGTTTCCACAGCTCCTTTACTATAAAGTTCCGATTACAAGAAACCTGGGTGAAAGTGAACTGTCGTGTCGTTAAGCCCATTGTAGCACAGCCTGTCCTGCAAAGGCCTTCTAGTTTTGTCGAGCAGGCACGAACCCCGACGGATACAATTTTCAACAATCCTTCTTCCTAAAAAGACGTGAAATAGACTTATTTAGGAAAATCATTTTGACCCAAACAATTCTTGCTTTGATATAATTAAAACCATAATGTTGTGATATAAATCATTGTACATTCAAACCTGACAAGAACGGAGAGCGACCAAAAAGCTATGACAATCGTCAATCTTTCGGATATTTCCATTGAATTGTTCGTTGCCGTCATGTTCTTTCTGCTCATCATTGCTCCCTTAGTAAGCCTAGGGGTGCTGCGCTTGTTCCAAGGCAGAAAGAAAGCGGGGCTCAGCCTCATCGGCAGCGGAGTCATCGGTTATTTTGTCTTTCAGCTTATTGCGGGCCTGTTTAGTTAACCGTAAAGTTACATCTTTGCAATTACATCATATGACCATAACTCGCACTACGAACACAAGGACATAAGAACATAAGGTGCAGAAGCACAAAGCACACCAGCACATAGCACATAAGAGCATAAGAACGCATTTACATGGAAAACCTCCAGCTAATTTATCAAAAATCGCAAGCAAGCGAGATTTAGATGGAAAACCTCCAGCTAATGAGCAGTTTTGGCGGAAATACGTTGACTTTCAGTAAATTAGCTTCACCTTTTACAGTTAAATTTGTTCAAGCAGAGAATTGGCGGTAATTAGATGGAGGTTTTCCAGTTAATCTCCCGAAATCTCCTGCGGAAACGGAGAAACCAAGTCTCAGTAGCGAGAAACGAAATATCGTGCGGTAAGCTGCATTACGAAATAACGAAACGGCGGTGCAAGGAGTTGTCCCTTGGCACCGCCGTTTCGTTATTTCCATATTTGACGTTCGAGTATCAAGCGAATGAGGTTACGCCTGTACGGCAGCTGCCACAGCTTGATGTTCCAGGTTCTCTATATATTTCTCGCAATCGATCGCAGCCATGCATCCGCTGCCCGCTGCCGTGATTGCTTGACGGTAGCGTGTATCCTGGACGTCTCCGCAGGCGAATACGCCCGGTATGTTGGTTTCCGATGTTCCCGGTTTCACGATGATATATCCGTTTTCGTCGGTGTCGATTTGACCGCCGAGGAAGCCGGTGTTCGGATGATGTCCGATAGCTACAAATACCCCGGAAGCAGCAATAATTTCTTCTTCTCCCGTTTCATTGTTGCGTACTTTAAGACCCGTTACGCCGACCTCGTTAGTCACTACTTCAAGCGGCGTGCGATTCAAGGCCCACTCTACTTTTTCGTTTCCGCGCACGCG
>DJTQ01000253.1 GCA_002439285.1 Paenibacillaceae bacterium UBA6304 | reverse complement strand
CCCATAACGAGAGAACGGCGTTCTGAATGTCCGAATAATGGCGGATGTAATGTTCGAATACAATTTCCGACTGTCGCATGACGATCATTTTGGCCGTTGTCGACCCGATGTCCAGTCCGATTTGCAGCAGCATATTTTCACCTATTCCTAAAGAGAGTGGCTTTGCAAGGAGAGGGGCATAGCATCTGAAGTAAATTTCTCTTGAATCGTCTTTAAGGAGCGTAAAAAAATCGTCAGGTCCGCATCCGGGAAATCCTCCAGAATATTTTGAAATACATGGTTCCGTTTGGTGATCATTTCATCCAGGATACATTGGCCGGACGGAGTGATCTGAATCCAGCAAATTCGTTTATCTTGTTTGTCCTTGACCCTTTTCAGCAGGCCATCCTTGACAAGTTTGTTCACGGCGATCGTATTGGCGCTGGAGGAGAGACCGACCTGACCGGCAATTTGGGAGACCATGCAGGGGCCGCTTCGGGAAACCATCAGAAGAATGAAGAACTTGCTTGGTAAAATGGAATCGCCTTCATTAAAAAACAACCTGCCCATATGATGGGCTATAGCCAGTGTCGACTCGCAAATTTCGCTCACAACGTTCTGGTCACAAGGTTCCTGGTCATCCATTCGAAAACACGACCTTTCTTTGGAGCAAAGAAGTTTTATGATAAAGCTTTATATACAAACTTTATCAAACGCCGTGTTTTTGATGCTGTGTTATATATAACAAGGGGCTGTATTTGAAGGGGACTTTTTTATGCACTGGACTCAAAAGGTAATTAAGTAGCCGGGTTCACGAGAGGGGTTTGCTTGGTGCTTTCACGATGCTAACGAACCGTACAATCCTTATTCGCCCTTTAAAGCGAGTTGGGGGTTGTAAGGAATCGTATTGGCTTTACTTCGCGAATTTAGGGGGAAACCTCCCGGATTCCGGACGATTAAGATTACCCCCGGTTCCTTAGAATTTTTGGCAAAGGAGAATTTGCCGAATAGCATCAATGAGGTACGTTAGGCTATCCCCGGAAAAATAAAAAAACCGCCCGAAATAACGGGCGGTCTCAACAACTGAGAGTCGGTGACACGATCAATGGATGGCGATAATCTGCTGCAAATCCCGCGAATCCCCGTACAGGGAGATTTCTGCCGCTTTCAACTGAGAGGAGCCGTCACCATCCAGAAAAATACCTTCCTTGAAGGAATCGGGCGCTATCACTTCTTGAATCGCATCACGAAATTCGGCGGCGGTGCACCGGTTCGGGGTCGCGATCAGCCACAGGAGCCCCGACTCGTCGTAGACGAGACTGGAGCGTAGGCGCCGCTCGTCAGGATTTGGCAGATACTCGCGGAGGATGGCTTCCGCCCAGGCATCGTCATTGCCCAGATTCATGCTAACGCCGCCTTGGGCAAAATAGCGGCTACGGTCCTGCACCTGGAGTTCGTCTGCGGACGAAGCGATCTGCACCGAGAACTTTCCGGCAGCTTCGTCCCAGACTAACGTGCCGCGAGGGTACTTAGCGTTAAACCAGCCGGAGCCGTATTCGCCTGCCTGTCCTTTCACCGGAACGTCTCCGTTCACCGCGATGGACAATATGCTGTTCTGATAGAAGAAGCCGCCGTTGATACCATATACGCGGTACTCTCGCAGCGGCCGGTCCGCGGCCCGGAGCTCGATCCGCTCAGGCTTTACTGCGAGCGCGTGGATCTCCATACCACCGTCTGCGACAGCCTTATAGTACTTGTAAGGATGGGGAAGCAAATAGCTGCGTCCCCAAACCAGCATTCCGATTACGCTAAGCGCGAGCAGCCCTGCGGCCAATGCCGCCAAGGGCCAGCGGCTCCTTGTTGCCGAAGCATCAGCCGGCAACATAAGCGGCCAGCAGTCTGGTCGTATTGAAGATCGCCTGCTTGTGCGTTCTTTCCATAGCGTGCGAGGCGTGCACGCCAGGACCGATCAGGGCGGCTCTAATGTTATGGCCGCCCTGCAGCGCGGCGGAGGCGTCCGAGCCGTAATGCGGATAAATATCCACCGCATAGGCCATATCCAGCCCCTTCGCCAGCTCGATCAACCGGCCGGTCATGTCATAGTCATAAGGGCCGGAGGAGTCTTTAGCGCAGATGGAGACATCGGTCTCCTTACAGCTCAGGTTATCGCCCATCGCGCCCATATCGACGGCGATCATTTCATTAACGCCGTCCGGAATCCAGGACGCCCCGTGACCGACTTCCTCATAGTTGGAAATGAGGAATACAAGGTCATGCTTCGGTGTCCAGCCTTCGCGCTTACTGGATTCCAGCAGGCCGAAGAGCGCGGCGACGCTGGCCTTGTCGTCCAGGTGGCGGGACTTCACATAGCCGCTCGGCGTAATCACGGCCCGGGCGTCGAAGGAAATGAAGTCCCCGACCGAGATGCCCAGCTTCAGCACATCGTCCTTGCTCTCCACGAGCTCGTCGATGCGAACCTCCATGTTCCGTTCTTCGCGTTTGAATTCCCGCGCATCGCTGTACACATGGACGGAAGGATGGGACGACAGGATCGTCCCGGTGTAGACCTTGCCGCCACGGGTATGGATTTGACAGTATTCGTTTTCGATACTGTTCATCATAAATCCGCCGACGGAAGTAATGGCCAGCGTCCCGTTCGAGTTCACGGCGCGGACCATGGCGCCGAGCGTATCGACATGGGCGCTGAGCGCGATCGTGCGGGACGAATCGCTGCCTTTCAGACGCAGCAGGGCACCGCCTTTTTCGTTCTGTGAGAATGGGATTTCTAAGGCTTCCGCTTCTTCACGGACCAGGTTCATGACTTCCCGGGTATATCCGCTTGGGCTAGGGGTGTCGAGCAATCTTTTCAATAAATCCAAAATATAAGTTTCATTCGGTTGAATGTTCATGGATAAGCCTCCTATGGAATTCGAGTATTGTGATTAGTCTTGGAGTGGAGTCGTATCATCAGCCGGAGCTTCAGCGGCAACGGGTTCCGGAACAACATAACCGGTAGCCTCCTGGATATGTAAGAGCTTAGCATTCAATGATTTTACTTCTTTTTGCAGACGGTAGCCGCGATAAATACCGAAGGCTCCGACAATAATGCCGCCGAGCAGCGTGGAGCCCAGAATCAAAAGAATCAGGGGAAGACTGATCGAGCCGAAGAGCAAATTCACAGGCACGGGGTCGACGTTGATTACGGCAAATACCGCGGTAATAAGCGCAAACACCATGCCTAATATTAAGGACCATTGAATTTTCATGGCGAGGTAACACCTCCTTCTTATGACAGTATAAAATCCCTTGCCCGCAAGGAGCAAGGGATTCACTGACAAAGCGCTCTATTTATTTCGTCAAATTCTCCATTTGTTCAATGATATCTTCGAATACGCTCATCGCTTCGCGCACCGGTTGCGGCGTAGACATATCTACGCCGGCTTTGCGCAGGATGTTGATCGAATAGTCGCTGCCGCCGCTCTTAAGGAAGCCGAGATAACGATCTATCGCCGGCTGGCCTTCCTCCAGGATCTGCTTCGAGAAGCTGGTGGCCGCAGAGAAGCCGGTGGCATATTTGTATACATAGAAGCTCGTATAGAAGTGGGGAATCCGCGCCCATTCCATTTCGATATCCTGATCTACTGCCATTTCTTTACCGTGATATTTAACGTTGAGCTCGTAGTAGATGGAAGACAGCTCCTGCGGAGTGAGCGCTTCGCCCGCTTCGGCCCGTTCATGAATGATCTTTTCAAATTCCGCGAACATTGTCTGACGGAACAGCGTAGTCCGGAATTGATCGGCGTAATAGGTCAACAGGTACATCTTTTGCTTTGGATCGGTCGAATGTTTAAGCAGATAATCCATCAGCAGGGCTTCATTCGTCGTCGAGGCCACTTCGGCCAGGAAGATGGTATACTGTGCGTCACGATAATTCAAGGCTTCATCGGAAAAATACGAATGCAGCGCATGACCCATCTCATGAGCCAGTGTAAACATGCTGTTCAAATTGTCTTTGTGGTTCAGAAGTACGTAGGGATGCGTACCGTAAGCGCCCCAACTGTAAGCACCGGTCCGTTTGCCCTCGTTCTCATAAATATCGATCCAACGGTTGTTGAAGCCGTCGCGCAGCACGCTAAGATAGTTCTCTCCAAGCGGTTTCAAGCCTTCTTCCACCATTTTCTTCGCATCCTCATAGGTGATGTCCCATTTGTACTCTTCTACCAGCGGGGCAAACAGGTCATACATATGAAGCTCGTCGACGCCGAGCAGTTTTTTGCGGAGTTTCATATAACGGTGGAGCAACGGAAGACTCTCGTGAACCGTGTCGATGAGATTAGTGTAAACTTCTTTAGGAATATTGTCGCCATACAAGGACATTTCCAGTACCGAAGGATACTTGCGAACCTTGGAATAGAACATGTTTTTGTTAACGTTGGCGCTTAAGGTAGCCGCAATCGTGTTCTTTTGCTTACCGTAAGTTTCATAAATCGCTTTGAAGGCGCGGCGGCGCACATCGCGGTTCGGATTTTCCAAGAACTGAATGTAGCTGCCGTGCGTCAACTCCACTTCATTTCCGTTCTCGTCCTCGATTTTCGGGAATTTGATATCTGCATTGTTGATCATGCCAAAAATATGCTGCGGCGCCTGCGACAAATTACCGACTTGGGCCAACAAAGCCTCTTCGGTTTTGCTCAGGACATGCGCTTTCTCGCGTTTGATTTCCTGCAGTGTAAATTTGTAGTCCGCCAGCTCCGGGTTGTCGATCAGGGCATCCAGCTCGCTCTCCGGCAGAGATAAGATCTCCGGTGTAATAAAGGACAGTGCCTCGCTAATTTCCACGTTCAGTTTCTTGGCCTTTTGCGTAAGCGCCTGGTATGTAGGGTTGGTCGTATCCTGATCATGGTTCAAATTGGCGTAAACATACAGCCGTTCCAGGTTTAGCGAGATTTCATCCTCCAAGGTAAAAATAGCCTTGATATTTTGATGGTTATCGAGCTTCCCTTCGTAATCGGCCGCTTTCTTCTTTAATTGTTTCAATCCGTCAAAAGCTTCGTCCCAGGCTTTCTGATCACGGAACAAGTCTTCCAGTTGCCATGTATTGTCCATTTGGACTTCGGAACGTTTCGGTAATGTGCTCATCGGAATCCTCCTTTGGTTTGGGTGAACGGAACCGGCCGCTACCTGATGACCGGCTGCGCCGGCTCCGGGTAAGGCGACGGTCATGACGCAAACAGTCAGCAGTAGATGGAACAGACGGGGTCTATGCATATCAAAATAGGAAACCTCCCTTTAATTCGAGACATTGTCCTATCTTTCCCTTTGTCGTCCGCTATTATTTACCAGGTCACCGGCCCATATTGAAAAAGCTGTACACCAATAAAAAGAACGCAATTACTACCATGACGAGGGCAGCAATGGCATAGCCGCGCCGCAGCTTGGGAGGAATACTATTCTTGGTCAAAATCAGTATGACTCCTAACGCAAACGCGCAAACAATGAATATAAGCAGGCTAGAACTGTCCATGAGCTTGGCTCCATCTCTCTAGTGTTTTCGATTCAGTGCAGGAATTTACACCTGTTTGAAGGCGGTCATGATGTCATACCATTCCTCTTCCTTGCCTTCGAATTCCTCTTTGGGAAAACGGTTCTGGGCCCACTGCATTAATGCCGGACGGCTCAGAAAGGTATGGGACTCTTCACCCCATTGGTCGGAAATTTCACGCAAGATGATGTATTTTCCCTGAACTTCTACAGTCATCATATTCCATTTGTCTCTTTTGTATATTTCGTGTTTTTTGATCATGGCAATGGCTCCGATCCTTGGCGTCTTAATCTGCAAGTTCTAGAAGTCAGATTTGTCTGCTTAAATGAAGTATTTTTATGTAAAATGATAACTCACCCCCTTTAGGAAAGCAAATGAATATAGGGTTTCTTAAAGAAAAAGCGGGGAAATTTCAGCGGAAATGACACGTTGCATTGTGTTTTGGCATAGAGTATAATATGGGTATTCGTCAATGATGACGATTATTTTTAGGAGGTTGTTCATTTGAAAGGTACAGTAAAATGGTTTAACGCAGAAAAAGGCTATGGCTTCATCCAGGTTGAAGGCGGCGAAGACGTATTCGTTCATTTCTCCGCAATTCAAGGCGACGGTTTCAAAACACTAGAAGAAGGCCAAGCTGTTGAGTTCGAAATTACGGACGGCAACCGTGGTCCTCAAGCTGCTAACGTAATCAAATTATAAGACCACTTCCGGGTTACCGGATCACTTATAAAGTTTGGTTCCAAGCACGATAATGAAGAACACAGCTCTAACGGGCTGTGTTTTTTTTGCATGTCCTGGAAGCAGTGGAATTCCCGGTTACAGACGGCACAGCGAGCAGCGCTGATTGGGGTATTTCCAATGAAAATGTCCGTAATTCCCGCACTTATCGGCCTTCGTTGGATTAACTCCCATGAATATGCCGTAGTCATCGGCAGAGGAGTGCTTTACGGGGATTAATGTTGGAAATCATCCAATCAGAATTCGCTTCGAAGTTGGTAGGAATCGGAAGCGCTTTGGAGAAAAGTAAAGAGAGAACCTTCGAAATTGGTGACAGTCTGTTGTCACCCATGTCATGGTAAGGTGAATTTGACCGGGAGGAATTGAACAGACATGAAGCGAATGGACCGGATGATGGCGATTGTAATGGCGCTCCAGCAACGAGCGGAAACCGCCCAATCACTGGCGGACAAGCTTGAAGTATCCAAGCGGACGGTGCTGCGTGATATGCAGGCCCTATCGGAGATGGGCGTGCCCCTATATGCTGTGTCCGGCCCGGGCGGGGGCTACCGCCTAATGGAAGGCTACCGTTTGGCGCCCCTGCAGCTTACCGCCGACGAGTCGTTGACGCTGCTGATTGCCCTGGAAGGGATGACTAAATATAGCAATGGTCCGTTCCAGCAGGCCAGATGGACGGTGGCGGACAAGATCCGGTCCGCACTGCCGGAGCAGACGCTGGATGAAATCGCCCCGTGGCTCGCGCATATCGGATTGGAAGTACCGGATCGTCGCAGCCGGACGCCACATTTAAGCGCGCTGATGAAATATGCGGCCGAAGGTACCTGGTTGCATGTGCTGTATCGTTCGCAAAATTATCGGCGCTATTTGGATTTGCGTCCAGTCCGTGTCTATGCAGCGCACGGGTTTTGGTATTGTGAGGCTTACTCTCACCACCATGAAGAGACGCGGACGTTCCGGGTGGATCGGATCGAGGAGATGGCGCAGTTGGCTGCTGAGGAAGCCGCAGGTTTGGAAGCGAGGGCGGCTCGGCAGGAATCCGGTGGCAAAGGCAACGCATCCTCTGGACAGGCGATCCGGATCCTCGCCAAACTCACCTATCGGGGAGCCCTCCAAGCGGAGCAGGATCCCGACATTGGACAACTTGTCAGACAGACAGGTGATGAAGAGTGGGAGGTTGGGTTTGACTGTCCACCTTCAGAATGGAATTGGGCGATTGACTTTTTCTTTCGCTTAGGTATGGATGCCAAGGTGCTAGAACCCCGGTTGCTGCGGGACTTGTTAAGGCAGCGGGCGGCGGAACTGATGGAGAGATACGATGCATAAGGACATAAGGAGGAAGCGGCGTGAAGCAATGGAAGCAAGATGTTATTTTAGGTGAAAGGCTAAAAAGACAGGGACTTGCGTATCCGCTCATAAGCCCGGGGGATGAGGATGCCTACAAGGCATTGTTCCGCAGGCTTCAGCCGGTGTCCCCGGTTCATTTTACCCGTCCGGGAGACCCTCCTCGGCTTGTTCATCGCACGATCTATCCCGATTTCGCGGTATCGTCGGCCATTCGGGAACGGGGGGAACTGGTGAAGGCTCGCTTCCAAGGCGGACGTATCGCTTATGTGCTGGAGGCGGACTTGAAGCTGTATGCTACGGCGTTCAAGAAAGAAATGACCCGATCGGGAGTCATTCATCAGGAGATTTTGGCGCTGATTCAGGAATCCGGGGGTCTATCCAAAGACCAGTTGAAAGAGGAGCTACCTTATCGGGCGGGAGACATCGGCAAAGCCCTGGAGGAATTCCAAAAGGCCTTTATCCTTTACGAACAGCAAACCGATACCGATTGGGACACGGGCTGGCTGGATTTTGCCGAAGAATGGTTTGATATTCCGAAAGATCCGAAAAGCCGTCTACAAGCGATGGAAGAAGTCGTGCTCCGATTTACGGAAGCGATGGTGTTCGCGACGGAAGCGCAGATGAAAAGTTGGAGCGGCTGGACGGGTAAGCAAGTCGGTACTCTTGTAGCAGGACTTCTGGAGCGAGGCCGATTGATCAGAACCGAAGTGGAGGGCTGGGGCACCGGCCTGATTTGCGAAGGGGATATTATTTTGACTGACTCGCTTGCGGTAGATGATGGTCTCCCGTCTGTTCCGAAAAGAATCTGGATGCTGGATAAGTCGGATTTTCTCGTTCGCGCCGAACTTGACGAGCTTAAGAAGCGATATCATGGCCTTGAAGTACTGCAATACTTATTGGTTGACGGAGTGTTCCAAGGTGCGGTAACCGGTCATTGGGGATTCAAGGACTACGATATCGAAGATATCGTACTGGATTTACCGGAGGAAAAGGCCGCAGCGCGTCGGGATGAAGCCATTTGTGCAGTGAGGGAAGGTTATGATTCGAACCATCATGCGATACTGAGATACAATGGGGTGCCACTTTGAATAGGGAAAGAGGGGAAGGGGATAAAATGGTGGATCACAAACAAACGGAAGTACTTGAACATGCCCGCAAATTTATATATAGCAGTGCGAGGCTGCTGGATCGGATGCGCTTTGCCTATCATTTTGAGAATGGGGGCAAGGAACAGGTACTGCATGCGCTGCGCTCATATCAGAATCCCGACGGCGGCTTCGGGAATGCACTGGAGCCGGACATGCGCTGTCCGCAAAGCCAGCCGGTCACGACAGAGACGGCTTTGATGGTCATCAAGGAAGTCGAAGGCTGGGATAGCGACCTTATGGATGGCGTGCTGGCTTACCTAAAGGGAATCACGCTGGGGAATGGCGGATTGCCCAGAGCCACGACCGAGGTCAACGATTATCCTCATGCCCCTTGGTGGACTACGGAGCAGGACGGAGTTGCTTCGCTCAATCCTACGGGTAGCATCATCGGGATGCTGCTGGGACAACGTGTGCGTACGAACTTTTTGAATGAAGATTGGTTCGTGAAGAATGTTTCTTTCCTGTGGGATTGCTTCGAGGCATCTGTGCCGGGCGATTACCACGATGCGGTGCAGTGGATGTCCTTCCTTGGAAATGCGGCGGTGGATGCGGATCATCGGGCTGCTAAGCATAAGCTTGAGCTCGATGATTGGCTGGCCGGTCCGAACGGGATCGAGAAGAATCCGCACGCTGAAGGCTATGTGCACAAGGTATTAGATTATGCACCGGCCCCGGACTCTTATGCTTCAAGGTTGATCCAGCCTGAAGAACTTAACCTGCATCTCGACTGGATGATCGGCAACCAGCAGGAAGACGGCGGATGGGACATTTCCTTCCCGGCCGTCAGCGTAGCCGGGCACCAGGAATGGCGGGGCTGGCTGACCGTAGAGAATCTAAAGACGCTAAGGGCTTACGGGCGGATTTAGTAATAAGTATAGTCCGATGATGCTAGACACTGATCAACTAAGCTGTCTTGATCTCGATTCTCTGAAATAGCGGCGCCCCTCTGAGAGTTCATTTCTCAGAGGGGCTTTTGATTTTAATAATCCGATCTGTTCATCAGGCGGAAAGGTTGATGTAACAAATGATTCGAGATATTCGTGTTCTATTTGATGAAAGCATATGTTTAGGAACGGAAAAAGGATCTAAAGAAAGGTGTGATTGTAACGTGGATTCCTCAAGGAGCAGTAGATGGGGAGACCGCCAGGGGAAGGCAGGTACCAGCAATTTATTGCTCGCCATATTTTACTCGATCTTCATCGCCTATGTTTTAATAGCAATAAACATTATTATGTTCAAAACGATTCCATTTTCAGCTTTGTTTCATTCAAGGCCGATGTTTTTAAGAAGTATTAATTGGATTCCCTTTCGTACGATCATCGAATTTGCTACAAGTGAAAGTATGGATATGGCAAGGGCATGGACGAATATAGGAGGGAACATTGCTATTTTTGTTCCTTACGGGATTTTTATAGCTTATGCAGCTAACAAAAGTTCTCTTCGTAATTCATTTCTTTGGCTACTCTTTACCTCGTTTTCACTTGAAATCATTCAATATGTCTTAGCTCTCGGGAGCAGCGATGTGGACGATATTCTGCTGAATTTCACCGGCGGAGCTATAGGTATCGGCCTATATAAATGGTTTCGAAAAAAAACGTTCTCCAATAATCGTTTCCTGACGGCGGTTATCGGCTTCTTTATGCTTGCAGGGCTTCTAGGAGGAGTCGCAATCAGGATGTTCGATCCTGGTTTGTTGCCTTTCCCGGCGGCGTCCAAGGTCAGTTATATCAATGAAAATGAAGAGGTTCTGGCGGGATGGAATGAAGACGAGGTCGATTTGTTTGGAGATTTGGCAGGTGCGGAGAGCAATGAAATCACCGTTTACAAGAATCCTAATCATATGCAATTAACCGGCGTGAATGAGACGGACGAGGAGTATGTTCATTTACAAATAAATGAGGCAACTAAAGTATTCATCAGGCATATTAGCACGAATAAGAATACCGTGATCAGCAAGTATGAAGAGAGAACGAATTTCGATTTCGCTGCTATGCTGGAATCCATGGGGGAAACTCCAACCGTCATGGTTTGGTTATCCAGCGATAATCCGGCAGTAGCTCAAGCGGTACTTGTTAGTCTTTCGGAATAGGCCTCGACTTTGCGGATAGTCCATTGCTCTTAACGGACATGGAGGCCGTTATTGTCTGCTTTTTTGAGTGTTTTAAAATCTAACGGCCACCAGAGACCTTAAATGGTGGATATGAGCTGATTGCAACGATAATTGTGACGATTAGCGGCTGCTGTGTCCGTTAGAAACGGAAACCTGCGAAATACGGGTGCTTAAGGGCTGTGGTGTCCGTAAGAATTAGAGTACTAGGAGAACTAGAGCCCCGGAGCCCCGGTAGCCCCAGTAGCACATGAGCCCCAGTAGCTCACGAGCCTCAGTAGCACATGAGCCCCAGTAACCCCGATCCCCAGGAGCAAATTATTTCCCCACACTCTCTTCCTTGGTGGAAGCAGTAGTAGTCGCTTGTGCTGCAGAAGTATTAGGCTGCTTTCCACTGAGGCT
>DJTQ01000252.1 GCA_002439285.1 Paenibacillaceae bacterium UBA6304 | reverse complement strand
CGAAGCCGTCCCGTTTCAGCAGTTCCCGCAGTCCGCGATGCAGTTTGCGGTTAATTTCAGGTCCTTCATAAATCAATGCCGTATATATCTCCACCAGACTGGCGCCGGCGCGAATCTTCTCATACGCGTCAGCCGCGGTGAATATACCGCCCGATCCAACGATCGGCAATTGTCCCCCGGTCTGGCGGTAAACCCTTGAAATGATCTCCGTCGACCTTTCGCGCAGCGGCTTGCCGCTAAGGCCGCCGGTTTCTTTTGCATTCGAGTGAGTCAGTCCCTCGCGGGAAATCGTCGTGTTGGTCGCAATTAGGCCGGACACGCCGCTCTTTTGAATGGTATCCACCATGAATTCCAACTCGCCTTCGCTCACATCCGGCGCGATCTTTACAAGCACAGCTTTGCTTGTTCCCTGAAGCTTGGCCTGGACCGCCATCTCTTCCTTTACTACCTCAAGAAGAAGCGACAACTCGTTCCCATGCTGCAGATTACGCAAATCCGGCGTGTTCGGTGAACTTATGTTCACGACAAAGAAGTCGGCATAAGGATACAGCACCGAGATACACTGCTGATAATCCAGATGGGCTTCTTCATTCGGGGTGACCTTATTCTTCCCGATATTGACCGCTATGGGAATCGGCCTGGTTTTTAGCGCCGCAAGCCGCTCTGCCATGGCTTCCGCACCGCGGTTGTTGAATCCCATCCGGTTGATCAGCGCCTCTTCCGGCGGAAGCCGGAACAAACGCGGCAAGTCATTGCCCGGCTGGGCTTTGGGCGTAACCGTTCCTACTTCCATGAAGCCGAATCCGATCGCGGAGAAACCTTCTACCGCATCGGCATTTTTATCAAGCCCTGCCGCAAGTCCCACAGGGGAAGGAAAATGAACGCCGAATAATTCCGTGGACAATTCGGGCGCCTTCGAGGTTCCGTACATCCCGCGCATCAGCGGAACCATGCCCGGGACTTTAGCCCCTGTATGTAGACCGCCGATCACAAGATGATGGGCTTTTTCCGGATCCAATTTAAAAAATACGGGTTTCCCCAAATGGCGATACAACACTGTTTCGATCCACTCCGATCCTTTCTGTCCTCACAAAAAACTCCATATCCAGTTTAGCGGTTTCCGGCGGAAAAGAAAAGTTTATCTCTACCGAAAATGCAGAAACATGAATATGGAAATTTATTATGAAAGCCATTACAATAAAGAAGTATACTTCTGTTATATAAGGAAGGGGATTAACCGATGTCAACCAAACGCAAAGCTCCGACCCTGCAGCAAAAGAAGGATGAAGTCAACAAAAAGGCGCTCATCTGGACAGGCTCGGTCATCGCTGCATTGATTATTGTAGTTGCCGCCGTCATCGTGATTGCTCAGCTTTAATCCAACCAGTGGTATGTACGATGGGGATTGGTCTGATCCTGGCGATCACCCAAAGCAAAACGCTCTTCGGGAACAGATTCCAGCTTCGGAAGAATCCCCTTTCCAATCGTTACTTTCGTCCCTTTCGGGAGCAGATCGAACAACTCCTCTACATCCTTCTTCGACATCCGGATACATCCCAGGGATTGATCCTTACCAATACTCTCCGGTTCATTCGTCCCGTGAATCGCATAATTCGTATCCGAGAGCTGCATGCCGCGGCTTCCGAATTCACCATCATCATGACCGTTTGGATTCACGACTTTATCCGAAATGCGGAAACTTCCATCCGGCGTTTTCTCGCCCCCAAGTCCTACCTTGTAGCTTCTTATAATGATATTACCGCTCACGACCGCCAAAGTATGGTTCTTCGTATCTACGATCGCCTCCAACGGCTTAGTGAAGAATGGCGCTGCTCCTGAAATCCCGTTCAGTCCCGCTTGACCACTGCCGACAGTGGCTGCACCCTTCTCTCCGTTCACACCTTGCTTCTTCTTAAGCAATCCAAGCATCGGCTCGAACGCTTCCTGCATGATCGGGTCAACGCCCGCAATCCAGTTGTTCGGGAAAGTACCCGTCAACTCTTTGAGGTTTTCCGGCCATTTGCCTTCCATCTGCTTGAACTGCTGCATGGCTGAAGTCAGCACGGCCAGCGACTCCTGACGGGAAATCCATTCCGCGGCCTTCTTCTGGAGCCTGGATACATCCGGCGGCTCACAGTCGCAGGCTTGGGCATCGTAAGATTGAACTTCCAACTTACCGCTGTCAGGACTTTGAGTCACTCCATAAACGACGGGCATATCCTCGGACCATAACGCCCACTTTCCGGACCGCTTCATGCCAAGTACCGCGGTTTCCAGTGCAGCGCTTTCCTTCCCTTCCTCAAGAAGACTTCCCAACGCCCTCCGTTTGTCCTCAGGCTCACCGAAATAAGTTTTCGCTGTATAAGCCAGATTTAAAAGCGGCGGCTTGTCCGTGTCGGAAAGCCCGGAGGGTTTGGGGTCATCAGACGTAATGGGATTTTCGTCTCCGTCCTCCGGATTGTCCCCAGCCACTTCCGAGGGATTTATGACCCCCGGAGCATACGTGGACGGCATCCAGATTAATAACAATAACATGACAACCAGCCCGATTTTCCTCAGCAGTTGGAGTTGCTTCTCCTTGCGTCTGGATTCCAGCAACAGGTTCTCCTGGTATTCCTTCCACAAATCGGCCGGCATCTTACTGGATTCAAAGGCTTCATAGACACTTCCCGCCTGAATATAGCAATAATGTGCTTTGCCCTCTTGACCGGTAGTTTCATATTCTTTGCCCAGCAAATACCAGGCCATTTTATTCTTCGGGTGGTTCTCCACGTATTTCTTGAGGTAAGCCGAGTTACTCATCGAAATCCTCCACATGGATAAATTAGAATTCTGCTACTAATTATATCGGTAAATAAAACCTGGTTACTAAGAATTTGGATTCTTTAGAGTCAAAATCGCTACTTAGGTCCTAAATTTACAGACAATAAAAAAACAGCCCTCGCTTAATATGCGGGGACTGTCTTAGGAATTCGATCAACCGGTGGAAGACTAGCCTTCTTTATTAAAAGGAGTATCCGCGATCTTGATGGAATCGGTCGGGCATCCATCGCAAGCATCTTGCAGATCATCAAACAAGTCATCCGGAATTTCAGTTACGCCACGGTTGGCGTCGCTGTTATAAATAACTTCAGCCAGGCCTTCATCATCGTAATCGTAGATATCAGGTGCCGTCGCGCCGCACGCCCCGCAAGCGATACAAGTATCTTTCTCAACCCAAGTATATTTAGCCATTTTTTCTGCCTCCTGAATAAACGGTACAAGTCCGGTTCTTAGTTTGTCACCAAGTTCAATATAATATAAAGCGCACGCAATTTCAATTCAATTTCCGCATTATACCAATCTAAAATCAGGATTCGTCCAGCGGTTCACGCAAGAAATCGGTCTGAAGCGATGTCCCGCGAATTTTATGGTTCCGGATCAGCGCGGAAGGATCATCGGTAAGCATCCCTGCCGTCAAGACTGCGTTCTCGCCAAATTTATCCCGTAACAAATCCATGGTTTTGGTTAACGATTCTTTCCGGGGCTGCTGCTCATAATCAAACAAATCGAGCTGTAGGGCAGACTCCTCTTTTAACACCAGGTTCTGCAGCGTAATTCCGAGCAGCCGGACAGGCTTCTCCACGTTCCAGTGCCGCCGATACAGCTTGCAGGCTTCCCGGTATACCTCCTCCGCCCGGTCAATGACCGTATCTAGACTTTGCGAGCGGGTGATCGTCTTCATATCGGGTGTACGGATCGTAATCTGAACCGTTTGCGCCATCATCTTCTGCCGCCGGAGCCGGCGGGTTACCTGATCCGCCAAATTGAGAAATACCCGCTGGACCTCGTCCAAGTTACTGATATCTCTCGGTAGTGTCGTCGTATGGCCGATCGATTTATTCTTCTCGCGGTCTTCCACGACCGGAGAATCATCGAGACCATGGGCCGCCTGCTTCATCCAGTGGCCGGACACGCCGAACTTCTCGGCAAGCAGCCGCTCGTCCGCTGCTGCAAGCTGTCCGATCGTGAAGATCCTCATCCGCTCCAGTTTCTCAGCTGTCTTTCTCCCGATCCCGAACAGTTCATTGCAGGGTTTATCCCACAACAGCGCCGGGACGTCGCGGATTCGCAAGACTGTAATCCCGTTCGGTTTCTTCATATCGGAAGCCATTTTGGCGAGAAGCTTGTTGGGAGCAATTCCGATCGAGCAAGGAAGTCCAAGTTCCTGAGTAATTCGGGACTGGATTTCATGCGCAATGTCCAGCGGAGTTCCAAACTGCTTCGACCCCGTGATATCCAGATAACATTCGTCGATCGAAACGGCTTGCAGCAGGGGAGTATATCCATAAGCGATATCCATGAACGCTTTGGAATATCTCCGATATAAATGGAAGTTCGGCTGAATCACGATCAGATCAGGGCATTTTTTCAATCCTTGGCTTACCGTCATTCCGGTGGATATCCCCAGCTTGCGGGCCGCATACGAGCACGTTACGATTACGCCTTTGCGCAGTTCAACGCTGCCCGCTACCGCCGTCGGCCGGTTCCGGTATTTCTCAGGCTCCTCCGCCTCGTGGACGGAGCAGTAAAATGCGTTCATATCGACATGCAGCACGACCCGGCCGCGGGCGGGATAGTATTCATCGATATTACCAGACACTTTCAAGACCGTCCCCTCTTTAACATTCTGTCTCCAGCATACTCTTTATTCCAAATTCCGGTCAACAAGGCCGGGTGAAACTCTCCGATGCTCGATTCAGGTATCCCTATGTCGCACGGCCGCAAATTCCGATGTTTGATCATCCGCTAAAAACCGTGTTACATTTAAAAAAACAAATGTTATAATTAGAAATTATACCAAATCGGAGATTCTATCTGAGGACATCCAAAAGGGGGAGACATCCATCATGTCAAAGGCTTTATCCATCTTCGACACCACATTGCGGGACGGTACCCAAGGCGAAGGCATCAGCCTTTCCGCTGACGATAAGTTGAAGATAGCCAAGAAGCTGGATCAGCTGGGTGTCCATTATATCGAAGGCGGCATCCCGGGCAGCAATAGCAAGGATATCGAATTTTTTAAGCGCGTACAGGACCTTGGACTATCCGCTAAAATTACGGCCTTTGGGAGCACCCGCCGGAAGGATAGCGTGGCTGAACACGACGCCAATCTGAATCGGATGCTTGAAGCCGGCGTCCAGGCCGCTACCCTGGTCGGGAAATCTTGGGATTTCCATGTCTTCACGGCCCTCCAGACCACGCTGGAGGAGAATTTAGCGATGATCTATGATTCCATCGCGTACTTGAAACGCCAAGGTATGGAAGTCATCTTTGATGCCGAGCACTTCTTCGACGGCTACAAGAACAATCCCGAATACGCGCTTGCGGTCATGCGCAAAGCTGAAGAGGCCGGGGCCGATTGGCTGACCATGTGCGATACCAACGGCGGAACCATGCCGCATGAAGTCCATGACATCGTAAGTGTCCTTGCCGGCCAAGTAACCGCTTCCCGCCTTGGCATTCACACCCACAA